>JAQVZT010000432.1 GCA_028708055.1 Methanothrix sp. | reverse complement strand
GCATTCCCGTCTTCAGCACGCCCGAGCAGGTTGCCGATGCCCTGGGCATCATGTACCGCCACTACAAGAGGGTGAGCAGAGGGAAATCACAGTAGTTGATGCCATCGTGCAGGCGTTGGCGCTGTATCATCTCGTTTCAACAGTTTCTCCCTTTCGAAAAGGGCATGCTCTCCCTTTCCAGGAAGCAGGCAAGCTCTCCTGGATCGGGATCAGCTTTTTTAATTTTGGATTGGCTTACGGAACCTCGTAATTGGAGGCGCAGCTGCACAGGCCGGCGTCCTTTTCCATCTCGTCATAATAGGCCTCCGACTCCGCAGAGCATTCTGTGATATTGCCGGTGATATTGAAACATGGAGACGGACTCCAGGAGCCCCAATACCCGATGGTAGGAGTAATGTTGAAGAGGCTGGTCATGTTGATCTTGTTGTCGGCGATGCTGCTATCATTCTCTCCCGGACAGCAGGGCAGAGGCTCATAGAAGGCTTCGAATGTGGTGGAGTTTTTAGCCTCCGCTATTTTATCTTTGCAGACTGCTCTCACACTCACCTTATTGGTGTAATAGGTGCGGCTGCCGTCCACTTTGGCTCTCATCTTTATGGTCAGCTTTCTTCCCACATCAAGGGACGGAATAGTCCAGTTGACCATGCTGCCGTTTGCCTTCGCTCTGATGCTGGAGTTGATGTAGCTGCATCCTTCCGGAAGATAATCGGTTATATTCAGCGGCTTGAGCAATTTATTGCCGTCGTTGCTGACGTTTATTAAAAAGAGGACGGTCTCTTCGTCCAGCATGGCAGCCGTCTTACAGATGCTAACATGAGGAAACAGATGCTTTGGCGTATCATGAATGGCAATTGCCGTGTCTATCTGAAAATCGCCGGTTAGCCTCTGGTCCAAACCGATGCCTGGATGGTTTCTGATATCAATATCGAGGGTTCCATTGAACTTGCCGAGAAGGGATAGTGAGGATTTCTCCATCATGGTCTCCATATCGATAGATGAGGCATAGCGAATATCCTTGCTTAGCAGCGCGCCTGTCTGATCGTCTTGGGTCCGCATCCCGTCGCCCCATAAGCTGGCATAGCTGAGATTTGTCGATCCCACGCTGAGGTTAACCGGCCCATATTGCGCCTTTATGCTTTTATCAACCGATCCCAGTTCCGACTTCTCCTGGGATGAGTAATAGCCGCTGCCCGATTCGTAAGATCTTTGCCGTCCTTTTGCCCACTTATCCGAGGAGACAAATCCTTTCCCTACTGTCGATTTAGCGAATTTGACGCTCTCTCCGTATGAGTCCACGGACTCTTGTACCCGGAAGCTTCCGTGGTAGTCTTCATCTATCATTTGGAGGACAGACCTCGTCTCTGGATTGAGCTTCTTGTAGTCTATCTGAGCCATAGCCGACTTGAAATCTGCTTCAGAATCGTAAACGGTCTGGTTCATATCGACTGCAAAAGAACTATTCTGATTCAGAGTATCGGCATAAAGATATTCTTCCCGAAGGCTGTCGCCCATTATCCTGTTCTCGACGCAGGTCCTATCCGACCACAATGAATCGTAATCAACTCTTCGATCTCCCGGCAGGAGAAATGCAGTCTTCCTGTATTTGGCAAACAAGCTCTTATCAAGGCTGATGCTCTTATTCTCCTGATGCAGGGTGCTCTTTGCCTCTTCTCTGTAATAGCCGCTCCCATGCTCCAGGCTGGAAATGCTCGTCCCGGGCGAGCCGAGAACTGTCACCGATGATTCAGCGCTGACTCTATATGGATAATTATTATAATATCCATATATAGCAGCTACATTCACCAGAGCCTCCTTCTTCTCCTCGGTGGAAAATCCTTTCCGGACATACGCATATCCATCGCCCTGCACCAGAGATGTCTCAATATAGTTGGTCTTCGGTTTCTTTGGAATCTGAGCGACTATTTGGATAGTACCCGATTCGTTTTCACCAATCGTTCCAATTCTCCAGGTCAGGTTATTGCCGCTAATGATGCTGGGAATGGGATTGACGCTGATGAGGATCACATCAGGAAGAATGTCTGTGACATTTACCGAGTGGGCGGATTTATTTCCGGAATTTCCATAGTCAATGGTATACGTAATGTTATCTTCCCGGTTATAGGTGCTCTTATCAGCTTTCTTTCGAATCCAGAGGGAATGGACCACATCAATTTTGAGAGTTAAATTCCGCCCTTCCGTCTGTGTAGAATTTATTTTATAAGTATTGATAATTTGCGATATATGATCTGGAATATCTGAAATAGATCTTACCTTTATGGTTATTGTGCCCTCATCACCCGGATTTAGGTATGCACGATTCCACCAGAGATGATCTCCGGAGCTGCCGCCGATTAGAGGAGGATTGGCAACAGCACTTACCAATTGGACATAAGGGTCCAGCCAATCATGAATCGTCACATTTGTCTGGTTGATCGTTCCTTCATTTCGGTAAGTTATGGTATAGGTCAATTCCCTGCCGGGCGGCACAAAATCTGAGGATGCAGTCTTGGTGATATTCAGGCCGCCGTTCATCAGGCCCGTAACCAGCTCCTTTGTATTTCCGGTGAACTGACTGGATGATATTCTGTATCTGTTTACAATGCTCAAAATATTCACCGGTATTACGCTCTTCACTACCACATTAACAGTTCTCTCGCCCCATTCACCAGGGTTCAGATCACCCAGGCGCCATGTGAGGTCCCTCAGGGTGCTCCCATTGGCCAGATCGACATAAGGGTCAAGCCGATCA
>JAQVZT010000063.1 GCA_028708055.1 Methanothrix sp. | reverse complement strand
CCTCCTGGCCAGCCGGTCGATGGCCGGCAGGTTCTCCGGGGTGACGGCCTGCAGGCGATCCATATCAGGCGAGCCATCCCTGGCAAAGCAGAATACGTCGCCCACAATGGCATTTTGCAGCGGCATTCCTCCAGCCAGGCGGCGGCTGAGAATTCTGTTGAAGATGTAAGACTGGTAAGCATGCACAAAAAGCCGTTTCAAATTGACGGACAGAACATCAAAAGAGTGAGCATAATCGCCTGGATGCTCCACAAGGTAGTTCATCATGGCAATCTCGTAGCGCAGGTACTCAGGGAACTCCTTCAGGGCAACCGGGATGTCCCGGTCCACCCAGAGCTTCTCCCGGGCCGCTCTGGTCCTCTCCAGCTCGCCGGGAAAAGAAAGGGCAAGAAAGATGAAGGCCGCGTCCTCGATCCGGCCTTTTGCCAGTGCCTCACCAACCTTATGGGTGACCGGCCTGCGGTCTCCAAATCTTTGTATTCCGAAATAGTTGGGAACGCCGCCGTATTTCTCTATCTCCGTGGTGATAGCTGCCAAACGGGTGGCAGGGTCCGGGCAGCTTAGGTCCCGGATTGTTATGCGAAAATTGTTTCCCAGAAGATCTCCCATGCCCACCGCTCGATTCGTCTTGCCCAGCACCCTGATCTTCAGGTCAGGGAGATTGATTTTAGAAAGGTCGGACTCATCCAGGTTCATGATGCTGATGCGCTGGGTCGTCACCGCTTTCTTGTCCTTGGTTCCGGCCCAGGCAAACCTCTTCTGGCTGATGCGCAGCTTCCTTGCCATCTCCCGGATGAGGTGATGAGTATCCCAGTTGGTCTTCTCCACATCCAGGACCAGGTACCTTCCTCCTTCGTACCTGAGATCCTCGAATACCTCCCTTACCTGGAAATCCTCTGCGCAGCTCTTGATGGTGCCACCGCAGCCAGGGCTATCGGTGATATAATACTCCATTCCCAGGGATCGGTCCCGATTTCCTGCCGAGATCATCTTACCACGAAGACTCAAACGAGCTTGAGCTTGCCCGTCACCTTGTCCATCTGCTTTCCATGAGCTGGACCCAGGCCCAGTGCGGTTATGGTGCCAGCAGGAATCTCTGTGAGCCCGGCATCGGCAACAATGGCGCTGGCGATTCCCGCCCTCTCTGCGTCCTCCCTCAGCCGGAAGAGGTCAGGCACTCCCGGCGCTTTCAGGACCACCTTCTTCTGGCCCTCCGCCTTCCATTCGGAGACTGTGGACCGGTCCATCTTTTCCGCTCTTTCCACAGCCATAACAGCAGCATGAGCAACCTGCACTGCCAGCTTTCCCGGGGAGAGCTTCAAATCCTCTCTGATCACTATGCATTGCTTAAACTCCATCAGAAATAACCTCACTGAATCGGTCAAAAATATAGTTGAGATAAAGCAGAAGAGGCGTGAATGTTACGCCTCTTTAGTTACGACCTTAAGACAGGATGGGCTCTTGGCGATATTTCCCATCTTGGCGCCTATGAGATACTCCAGGCCCCTATCAGCGGCGATGTCCAGGATGCGCTGCGTCACTACGCCATCGAAGATCACTCCGTTTATGTCTCCATTTGTCTCCTTGAGTTCTCTGGCCAGGTCTCTAACCGCCACCTCTCTCAAGACATTTTGGTTGCGATCCATAATCCTGGCGGAAAGAGTGCCATCCAGTTCGTCCACATGCTGCCGGAACCATTCTCTCTTCGGCTGAGGTTCTGGTACCGGGGCGGGCTCAGGAGCTGCCGCAATTATCTCTTCCGCAACGGGAGCGGCTGGGAATTTGGGAGCAACCTCGCGGGGCACGACCCGACGCGGGGCAATGACCTCCGCCCGCTCCATATTGCGAACGCATAGGGGCTTTTCCCGAATGAGGCTCTTTCTCTTGGTGGTGATATCACGCCGCTTCTTTGGCTGGTTCTTGATCTTGTACTGATCCAGGACCTGCTCTACCGGGATCTTCTGGCGCAGCGCACGGACGATCTCCTTCTGAGTCATGTCCTCTACGCTCTTGCCCTCCGGGGCCCTGGCTACAAAGTCGATATCTGCAACCTGGAGAAGCTCCTTAATGATCAGCTCCCCGCCCCGGTCGCCATCTGTGAAGGCAGTGACCACCTTCTTGGCGCAGAGGTCGGCAATGGTGGGCGGGACATTGGTTCCACCTACGGCCACCGCATTCTTTATGCCGTACTTCAGCAGATTGAGCACATCCGCCCGGCCCTCGACCACCAAAATAGCATCGGAATCAAGTACATTGGGCCCGGCAGGAAGGCTGTCTTTGCCCAGGTGAATTATCTCCTCGACGCGAACGGACTGCTTGATCTCCTCTGTGATCTCTTCCGTTTCCAGGATGTTCTCATCGAACATCTCCACCAGAATGCGTTTGGCCCTTTCTATGACATATCGTCTCTTGGCAGCGCGGACATCCTCGATCCGGTTTACGCAGATGCGAGCGATGCATGGCCCCACCCGGTCTATGGTTTCCAGGGCAGCGGCCAGTATGGCGGTCTCCACCTTATCAAAGCTGGATGGAATGGAGATGGTGCCGCTGGCCTTTCCGCCGGTGGATGTGATTTGAACATCGATCCTGCCCAATCTCCCTGTTTTTTGAAGATCTCTTAAATCAAGATCGGATCCCAAGAGGCCCTCGGTCTGGCCGAAGATAGCGCCGACCACATCCGGCCGCTCTACTATCCCCTCCGCAGTTATATCCGCATAAATAACATATTTAGTTGTATCAACATTTTGCATGTGAGACACCTCTTATTTTAAAATAGATAGATAAAAGTCACACCCATATCCAAGAGCCAACGCTATCTGCGGGCCACAAAGGCCATTTCGCGACTCATTGTCGCAATGATCGCCATGCCGTACCAAGGCAGGCAGTGAGCAGTGAATGATGATGAATATGAGGTTCATCTAGCTATTTCAGTGTCCATTTGCCATCATCATGGATCATCTGATAGAAATGCCCACACATGAGCGATTTTATCTTCACTGGCTGGCATTTCATCGCCCTTTGCATAGCTCGGGGCTTAATTATCTTGAGATTTCTTGCCCAAATGCGCGCTTCTATCAATTAAAATTGTATGAAACTAGTTTAAGAACCTTGTGGTGCAAATCGAGTCTGCAAACTTATTTGCGAATTGCGAAAGTTTCTACAATACTATAAATCCGTCCGCTGTTCTTACTACCATTACCTCTTCTCCCGGCTTGACAGGCAAATCCCTGGGGCGGGCCGCGAGAGCAGTCTGGTAGGTATCCGGGTCCATGATCTCCAGCACGTCCTCATCCTCCGATATCACCGTTGCCGCCTTTGCATCGGATTTATTCCCCAGAACCTCCACGGTCTCAGAGCTCTCCTCGCTCATGGAGCATCTCCGGCCTTCCCGGAGAGAGGTGATGAGGGTCGTCTTGCCCACAAAGCCTGCCACAGAATAGAGCGAACCCCGGTAGGAGACGATGTCGCCCCGCTTGAGCCTGGGAAATCTGACCAGAAGAGTAGAGCGGTACACATCGCGGCTGTCCTTCTTGCCCACAAGCTTGGCAGTTTCCAGCAGCTTGCCGCCATAGCGCTCCATAATTGCCCGGGCCATGCGCCTGCCCAGCTGCGTCGAGCCGAGGATGATATCCAGGCCGCCTTTTACCTCCTTGATCTCCTGGATGAAGGACAGGTTATCTCCCCCACGGTATCCGGAGTCGGCCATATCCCGGGCGATCTTCTTGCACTCATCTATCTCTTTTTTCGTCATGGAGCGCGCCGCATTTGCACGCAGCTGGACTGTGGACTCAAAATACTTTCCGGCCATGCGACTGCATCTTTCGCAGGCCACCATTTTAATGCGGATGGGAATTCCACAGTGCTCACTGGCACTCTGGCCTCTGAAAATGCCCTGGATGTCAATGTCGGCCTGATATCGAGTGGCTCCGATTTTTCTCAGATCAATCTCGATATGCGGATCGGCCAGATCCTCATGAAGGCTGATTGCTTCCTCTGCCGCCTGATAGGCCAGATCCTCCGCAGAGCTGCTATCTGGAAGCTGCCACCGGCCTTTTATCTGGCGTGAGCCGCAGACCGAGCAGATGACCACCTCCACAACGTCTGGGCAGCTGGCAAGCCTGGTCACCTCAAGGGTGCATTTCGGACAGAGCCCTTCAACTGTGGGCTGGCCGCAGCGATGACAGATGGCTTGCTTCACATTCGCACCATCTGAGCACAGAGAACTCCACCAATTGATAGGGTGCTGTCTCTCTCCACATAGCCCAAAGAGATGGCATGCTCGACCGTCTTGCAGCCTACAAAATTTGCCATTGTGGCCCTTTTAAGTGCCTCTGCCACCTCGGATGAAGAGACCTTTTCGCCGCCGAAAAAGTCGGCTGTGACTTCTATCTTGAGGCGGCCCTCGGAGAACTTCTTGCCCAGAATATCGCAATCACAGACTGCTATGAGGGTCTCTACTTCGTGTTGGTGGATTTTCAAATACATCTCTTTCCTTTCCGTCTCTTGAGAAATATCAGACATGATAATCATAATGATTCTAGTCTTTCGGCTTTTTTTGCCGTTTTGCTATCTGCCATTCAAAGCACCTTCAGCATTCCGGGCCGGGGCTCAAATACGCTCCCGTCCCGTCTCATGCGGGCAATGATCTCTTCCGCTTTAGCTCTTTCTATCCCCAGCTCCTCAGCTCTGTCAAGAACGGCGTCCACCGGAGCCTGGCCCTGCTGCTCGCGACTGATATCCCTTATGATGTCCATCACGGTCTTGGTTCGATCTCTGGTGCTCTTGGTTGTGCCGGAGGCGATGATGTCCGCATCGAGAAATCCAGTCTCCGGATCGACGCCCACCTTTCGCAGGCAGGCCTCCAGAATTCTGACCACTCGCTTGGCATCGTCTATGGCGACCTTGTCTGAGAGGCGCAGGCGGGCGCTGGCTTCACCCAGGCGGATGAGGGCCTCCAGCTGCCGGGCGGTGACTGGCACCGGCTTGTTGCTGTCCTGGCCCTGGCTTCTCAGGCCGACATAGTAGTTGAGGAAATACTGCTTGGCTTCATCGCTCAATGATGGGAAGATGTTCTTGCGGGCATAGGCCACATACTTGCGCAGTAGCTCCGGATCGAGGGCGGGCTTAATCACCACCAGGGAGTTGTCGATGTCCTCCTGGGAGATATCATCGTTCCATTCCGCCTGGGTCGCCAGCTCTCCGGCATAGTTGCTCTTCAGGATGTGCTGGGCGATGGCCGAGTCCCTCTTGGTGTCCGGATCGTCGGTCAGGACGAAGATCAGATCGAAACGGGACATGAGGGCAGGGGTGAGGTTGATCTGGGGGGCGATGGGCTCGTACTTGTCGAAGCGGCCCAGCTTGGGATTGGCGGCGGCGAGCAGAGAGCAGCGGGACTTGAGGGTGGCCATGACACCTGCCTTGGCAACGCTAATAGTATTATGCAGGACCAGGCCCTGAGAGATGAAGGTATGAGTAGGCTCTACCGTAATGTCGTAGACGTAATCTGCGGCGTACTCCCCTTGATTTGGAATAACATCAACATCTGTGATTCTTAGATATCTGATATCCGCAGAGATCCTTTTTTCAAGAGATCCGATTCTTATGCCGGTTTCTTTCAAATGCTCATGGACTTTCTGACGAACATGTTTTGCGAATTCGACCCTTCTTGATGCATCATAGCCTCCCTGCTCGTAATAATCAATATTTCCCCTTGTAATTCTCGCTACTGAGGCCATATAGCTTTGCGACCATCCCAATGCCATTCTCATCTCTGGCAGAGTTAATTCTTCATCTAATGATGCTAATACCTCATTATATCTATTCTTTAGATAGCCAGCAGATTCCGCTACGGTGTCAAGAGTTAAGCCATATCCTTTGGCTAAATGCTCATTAAAGCGCCCGTCATTAACCAATCCTAGCGATTTTTTCATCTGCAATATTGAGAGAGCCGTCTGTGCAGGAAGAACATCATGATGACGGATAGACCTGCTGCATGCAGAAGTAATACCCCTCATTCGGTCCAGTTTCTCATGGCTAAATGAAGAGAAAAGATTCTCAAACCTCCTGTGCGAATCACCCATTATGCAGACTTTAAATGCATTTGCTTTTCGATCAATGGATATCCTTGACGATATGCCGGCTCGAAGCAGCAGGTCTTGATAATCCTCCGCGAGTCCGCGAGAAACCGTTGAATAAGCAACTGATGTTGAGTGCACGCAACCGTCGCCCAGAAACGCAGAAATCAGGAATTCCCGAATGTCATTTTCTGTGCTATGAAAAACAGCTGCTGGAATTCGCCGTTCTCTTCCAGTTCGCATCATTTCTTCAAAATTAGCTTCAAACCATCTGAACAAACGAGTGGATATGAATCTCAAGGTCAGAACGCCATCGCTTCGTTGGTTCCGAGATGCCGTAATGCCAAAAGACTCTTGCATGAGACTCGACATCTCCTGGAGCAAAAATTCATCCTTGTTAGTGAATCCGATCTCATGACTTGAGCCCTTGTAATAATGACCCTCTGCAAGGAGATATCCCAGTATTCTCGATAGACTGGGATTCATTTCTTCGGGAAAATGGAGAGACTTCTCCCGTGGATGATCTATTTCAACTTGGAAAAGGTTAGCTGAATTCAAATTAAGTGGGATGGATCTCGGTGCAGGTGCTAGGTCACCCACATTTGCATCACAGGCGGGAACGCACTTTATTTCATCGTTAGAGATATAAATTGGGTGTTCTGGAGTGACAATTATTTCCCTTCCATTTGAATATCTAATTTTGATAAAATTTTTGGGTGCCAGATGCCTGCTCACTCTGTCTAAGGGCAGATCAAAAATACGTTCCAGATCTGTGCTTCTTATCTTGATTTGCCCATCGAGCGGCAGTATTTCGCAATCCTTTCCCTTGATGATCTCGGAATCGCGATCTGCCATCAGCCGGTCCACAAACTCACCGATGCGCACCTTTCGTCCGTCCGCCAATTGGATCTCAGTTAGAGGATGATAGCTCTGCTGCTCCATCGCTTCATGCAGCGCGCTCTTGTCCTCGTTGTCCATCTTGTCCATCTCATCTATGGCGGCGATGCCCTTGTCTGCCAGGACCAACGCTCCCGCCTCAATGGTCCAGCGGCCGTCGCCCAGCTCGTCCTTTACGGCTGTGGCCGTCAGGCCGGCTGAGGTGGAGCTCTTGCCAGAGGTGTAGATGCCTCGCGGGGAGATCTTGATCATGTAGCGCAGAAGCTGCGATTTAGCGATGCCGGGATCGCCCACCAGGAGGATGTGAATGTCGCCCCTGATGCGCGCTCCGTCCGGCAGGTGCTTTTCAAAGCCTGAGACAAGCTGCAAAGCCAGAGCTTCCTTCACATCGTCGTAGCCGTAGATGGAGGGAGAGATGGACCCCTTGATCTTCTCGTAGATCTCCGGGTCCTGGGCCATTTCCAGGATCTCTTTTTCCTCCTCTGGGTCTATATCAATCTCCTCGAAATCCTGCTCGGTCATCTCCACGGATATTCCCTTATGAAAGAGGTCGAAGTAGGTGCTTTTGCCCTGCTGGGGAGAAGAGCGCTGGAATTGCTTGAGTACGCCGTTAACGATCACCCGGTCACCAGGAAAGATCTTGCCTGCCAGGTCGTCCTCCAGCTCCACATCGAGGGTCTGGGGCTGCGCTCCTCCCCGCAGATCCTCAGGAGATTCCTGTACCCTGATCTTCTGGGCATCCACGAACTTGGACTGGTCCAGAAGGAGCTTGAATGGGCCGCCCCGGTCGCAGGCCTGGTTCATGCATTTGAGGTTCTGGTCCTCGAATTTGTTTCCGGTCTGCTCCTTAAAAAAGGTAAAGCCGCATCTTTGGCACTGGAAGGCGGCGGAGACTATCTTGGGCCGCACCTCAGTGGCAGTGCGCACCAGGCCGTCGATGGCCAGCAATTTGCCGATGTGGTCGCTGCGCAGGTCCCGGGTCTTGTAGGCACGGGGAAGCTCAATGATGCGCACGTGGGCCCGGTCCAGGTAGACATCCATGGGCAGGTCCAGCTCCAGAAGAGCGGTCTGAGCTGCCTCCAGGTTCGTATCCGGGTTTTCCAGCAGCTCCTCTGCGAAGTCGGGATCGAACTTGTCTATGTCCGGAAAGGAGATCTTCAGGCTCCGCTCGTCCGGATAGGAGTCTGCAAGCTCCAGGAGCTCATCCCAATAGCGGGTGCGGAGGAATTCCTCCCACTTGGCGACAGGATCGGCGGGCATTTTCTGGGATGTGGTAAGAGGGATTAGTATCTAAAGGTATGCTGCGCGGGGCGAAAGAAATCGAGGCGGTTGATCTTCCAATGGCGTGAGAATGACCGAAGAAATCGTATCGGATCAATAAAAGAGATAAAACAATGAGGATTTAATTTCCAGAAAGAAAAGATGCCGGCGGACCTAGCCGCTCTTCTGGCTCTTCTGCTCCAGAATGCAGGTTGGGTCCTCCGCAAGCATGTCCCCATGATAATAGTAAGCCTTCTGGCGGCATCCTCCACACAGATCCAGGTAATCGCATGCTCCGCAGGCGCCTTTGAGCCGGGATTTGATATCCCGCAGCGATTGCAACTCTGCAACCGGATGATCAATCCAGATATCCCGGAAGCTCCTCTCCCGCACATTGCCCACCACCACCTGTGGCATGAAATGGCAGGGATGCACATCGCCCCGGTGATTGATGTTGGCAACCTTCACGCCCGTAGAGCAGCCTCCAGCGTTGAGCAGCAGCTTTCTCACGTTCTCGCTCCGGGGATCGCCCTTCAAAAGCTCCAGCAGATATGCTCCGTCCATCGGCGAATCCGTGGTGAGAATCTCGATGTCTTCGCCTTTCAGCTCCTCAGCCGCCTCGGCAAGCAAACGGATGACGCTGCGCCTCTGCTCAGGCGTCACATCCCGGGCGGTAATATCTGCTCCCCGGCCTGTGGGAACGAGATGATAGAGGCAGAACCTGGGGATCTTCTCCTGCAATGCCAGATTGAGCAAAGCCGGAACATCCTGCCAGTTGTCTGCAGTGAGGGTGATTCTCAGACCGGTCTTCAGACCGGCATCGCGGGCATTCTTGAGGCCCTGCAGTGCCCGGGCATGCGCTCCAGCAACACCGCGGAAGGCATCATGGCTCCCGGCAGAGGCCGCATCCAGGCTGACTCCAACATATCTGATCTTAGCCTCCGCAAGAAGGCCAGCCACCTCGGCAGTGATGAGAGTTCCATTAGTGGAGATGACTGTGCGCAGGCCCACCTCTCGGGCATGAAATGCCAGGGCATAGAAATTGCGGCTGAGAAGGGGCTCTCCTCCGGTGAAGATGAGGATTGGAACCTTCATTTCCGCCAGCTCATCGACCAGGCGTATGCCCTCTTCCAGAGACAGCTCCTCACGGGCGTTCTGGCCGGCATCCATGTAGCAGTGCTGGCAGGCCAGATTACAATGCGCAGTTAAATTCCACATGACCACCGGCTTTGACTGAGCCGAGAACCTGAGCAGATCCGGGGGCAGATTCTGGCATGACTGGGATGCTCTCAGCGCCTCCCAGACCGTGGCCTGATCTGCCAGGGCTTTAGAGAATATTATCATTTTATCGGGCCAACTCCCTCAAAACAGCAAGCATAGCAACAAACGTGAATTCATCCGGCATTACATCGACCTCCACTCCCAGCCTTGTGAGCTCCTCCTTGGTGGGCTTGCCGATGGCGGCCACCGTGCCGGCAGCCAGCGCCCGGAAAAGCTCCTTTTCCCGGCCCATCGCCGCCGCCCTTTCGATCAAAAAGCGGGCTGTGGACGAACTGGTGAAGGCGAAGATATCCACGCTGCGCGCCCTCTTTATGAGCTCATCCAACCTGGGATCGCCAGAGGGCACAACCTCGTAAAGTGGGATGTCGTCGACATCAATTCCCGCCGCCCTCAGGCCATCAGAGAGATATCGGCTGCCCTGAGAGCTGCGCAGGAAGAGTATGCTCCGGCACCTATTGGAGAGCAGCTTCTCCAATCCCTGCGAGCTGTACTCCTGTGGCATTGCCGCTGTCAGGCCATGAACAGCCAGAGCCTGAGCAGTCTTGGGACCGATGGACACAAGCATCTTACTGGCCAGAGCCTGGCGGATGTCCGGGCTTTGCAGGGCCATATTCACCCCATTGGCGCTGGTAAAAGCCACGCATTCCGCTCTGCCCAGCCGTTCCAATAGGTCAGAAGGCAGAGGCTTTTTGGCCAGAGCTATTGCGGGAGCCGAGATCGGCGAGAAGCCATAGTTTTCAGCGAGTGCAGCCGACTCCTTTTGCTGAGCATCAGGCCTGAGGATGGCAATCTTCTTTTTGGCCAATCTTTGAGCAAGAGTGACAACCTCGCCCACCACCAGTATGGCGGGCGACTCAATCCCTTCCTCTTTGGCCTTCCGGGCGATATCGCCCAATGTTGCCGAGATCATTCTCTGCTCAGGCCAGCCCCCCTTCTCCACCATCGCCGCCGGAGTGCTGGACGGCTTTCCGGCTGCAATGAGGGCGGCGGCATTCTTCTCCAGGCGGGAGACGCCCATCAAGACGACCAGCGTTCCCCCCAGGGCCGCTATGGCCGACCAGTCCAGCGGAGCCTCTTTTCCAGGCTCCTCGTGGCCGGTGACAATGGTGAGCGACGAAGCCACGCCCCGGTGGGTCACTGGAATACCGGCTAGCGCTGGCGCGGCAATAGAAGAGGTCACGCCCGGCACAACCTCAAAAGGTATTCCTTTTTCAAGCAATGCCAGAGCTTCCTCTCCGCCCCTTCCAAAGAGGTAAGGGTCTCCTCCTTTCAGGCGCACTACGATGTTTCCCGCCTGCGCCTTTTCTATGAGAAGGCGGTTAATCCCTTCCTGATTCAGCTTATGCCGGCCGGCATTCTTTCCCACATCGATCAATTCAGCCCGGACGCCATCCAGCATCCTGGGATCAAGCAGCCGGTCGAACAGGACCACATCCGCCTCTCCAAGCAGCCTTTTCGCCTTCAGAGTCATGAGCTCTGGGTCGCCTGGGCCGGCACCCACCAGATAAACCTTACCGCGCGCCAAATTCCTTCACCGCCTCGTCTACCAACTCTCTGCCACCCATGTTCATGAGCCTCTGCCCTATGTCCTCAGCTCTCCTCAGAGGGTCTTCCTGCAGAGATATCTTTTCATCCAGCCGCACAAATCTCTTGCCATCCAGGGAGAGGACCTCTGCCAGGACGCGAGCCTGGCCGCCGGAGACAGTCGCATGAACTGCCATAGGCACCACGCAGCCGCCGCCCACCGTCTCCAGGATTCTGCGCTCTATCATGGTCTCAGTTCGGGTGGCGGCATCGTCAAGCATTCGAGAATAGTATTCCGCCTGCGACCCTTTCCTGGCCACGACGATTATGGTTCCCTGGTTTGCCGAAGGAACGAACATCTCATCGTCCAGCCGCACATAATCCTC
>JAQVZT010000431.1 GCA_028708055.1 Methanothrix sp. | reverse complement strand
GCTAGCAGCGGGATGAGGACAGATGCGATTAAATGCCGGGGCGGCGGCCAGGCCAACCTCATATTAGGGTCTTTGCTCGATTACTGATAAAACCTTTTTCCTACGATTCGGCCGCAAGGTCTATTCCAACCGGACAGTGATCCGATCCGGTTACCTCTGAAAGGATGAATGCCGACGAGACAGCGTTTTTCAGCTTTTCATCCACAAAGAAGTAGTCGATCCTCCAGCCGACATTTCTCTCCCTGGCCCGGCTCTTGAGGTCCCACCAGGAGTAGTTGCCCGCTTCCGCATGCAAGCAGCGAAACGTGTCCACAAAGCCTCCCTGCACCAGCCGGTCCATCCAGGCCCTCTCCTCCGGCAAAAATCCGGAGATCTTCTCGTTGGACTTTGGCCTGGCAAGATCGATCTCTTTGTGGGCGGTATTCACGTCCCCACAGACCACAATCCTCCTGCCCTCCGCCTTGAGCCGGGCGATATGATCGAGGAACAGGTCGTAGAACTTCAGCTTGTACTCCAGCCGCTCCCGGGAGGCTTTGCCATTGGGAAAGTAGACATTAAAGAGCAGGAACTTGCCATAATCGGCTACTATCGCCCTGTGCTCATCATCGAGGCCATCAATTCCCAGGCTGTAGTCTACCCTCAGAGGCTCCGTTTTAGAGAAAAGAGCGACTCCATCCCTACCTTTTCTGTCTCCGGAACTGAAATAGGAAAAGTAGCCAGGAAGGCTCTTCAGCTCGATAGGAAGCTGGTCGGCTGTGGCCTTGGTCTCCTGCAGGCAGAGCACATCCGGCTGATCCCTTTTAAGCCAATCCAAAAATCCCTTTTTGAGAATGGCTCTCAGACCGTTCACATTCCAGGATAGTAGTCTCATGCTTTAGGATATGTTTACAGGGTATATCTTTCTCTCTGCTACGGTGCTCTCCTCCCAGGGCCGCACCAATAGCATGATAACTTCCGTGCTGCCGGGCTTCTTGGAATTGAAGATGAAGACCTTCTTTCCTGGGACGCCAACCCATCCAGGCTTTGCTTCTCCGGCCTGGTTATATGAGGATACAAGATTTAAATACTCTGTATCAAAATTTGTCCACCATTCATATCCAGTCGAACCGGAATTGGATTGCAGCTCTATGGTAAAATTTTCACCATTGGAGACGTTGATTGCATTTTCGCAGGGGGCATTGTCGCAGATGCTTGCCGCCGATGCCATGGCCAGAGCAAATATAGCAGATGCCAGGGCCGCCAGAAATAGGGTTGCAGTTCTATTCATAATCCAACCTCGTTTTTTCTTGATCGTATGTCCATCGACCTTTTCAAATCATTCTAAAGATTTCAATTCATTTCGAATCATTTCAAATCCGATGTGCAATGTGGGCATTTTACTGCCAGCTTGGGAATGCTCTCTTTGCAGAAGGGACATTCCTTGCTGTTGGGTTCAGGTGGCGCCGGCTTTTTCTTGGCGGCATTGACCTGGCGGATGAGCAGGAAGATGGCCAGGGCCACAATGATGAAGTTGATGATCGAATTGATGAACAATCCATAATTGATGGTGGGCGCGGCTGCTGCCTGAGCCAAAGCCAGAGTGTCATAGCTCTTTCCATCCAAAGCCACAAACATATCTGCGAAGTTGATCCCGCCCATGATCATGCCGATGGGTGGCATGATGACATCTTTTACCAGCGAATTGACAATGCCGCCAAAGGCTGCGCCGATAATGATGCCTACCGCCATGTCCAGCACATTGCCTCTCATGGCGAATTCCTTAAACTCGCTAACAAATCCCATAATCTTCTCCCCAATTCAAGGTGCTGAATCTGCTCAATATTAGCTGCTCAAATTATATAGTGTTTGTGCGGCGGGAGCAAAGAGCTTAGTAGAAAGAAATCCATCCTGATCATAATGAACGAATATTCCAATGAGGACATCACCGTAGTCTGGAATCCGGAAAAGTGCATCCACGCGAGAGAATGCGTAAAGGGCCTGCCCCAGGTCTTCCGCCGGGGAGAAACGCCCTGGATAGACATGAAAGGGGCAAGCTCAGAGGAGATCAAGTCGGTGGTGGATCGCTGTCCATCAGGCGCTTTGACCTACAGGAAGGCGCAATCAGAAATGCAGTCAGCTGCCGAGGAGAGTGAAAGTAAGCTTGTGCCAGGAATCACTGTTAAGAAGAACGGACCCTTGCTGGTGGAAGGAGGCTGCTCTCTGAGGGACAGCGAAGGCAGAGTGCTGGCTGAAGGAGGACCCTATGCCCTTTGCAGATGCGGCGGCTCTGGCAAGAAGCCCTTTTGTGACGGAACTCACATCAAGATAGGATTTGACGATACAAAGGATAGAAAAGCAACAGACTGAAACGAAACAGACTGAAGCTGTTGATATCGACTCAAGAGCAGCAATTTGGTATAGATTAAAAAGAATAAAAAAAGGATTTCCGCTCTCGCTCTACTTCTTTGCTATGAGCGGAATCGCATCCAGGGCCTTGGGGTTGGCGACTGCGGACGTGTCACCCAGAGCTTCTCCCAGGGCCTTGGCCTTGATCAGCGGCCTTAACGGCTTTCCTGCCTTGTTCCTGGGGATATCAGTCACAAAGATGACATCCGAGGGAATGGCGATTGGGCCCAGGGTCTTTCGTACGAAGTTCTTGATATCCTTCTCCAGAGCTGCATCCTTCTTTACATCAGGCTTGAGGATGGCAAAGACCACAATGCTCTCTCCCTTCACCTTGTCAGGCTTGCCCACTACTGCGTCAGCCGCAACTGAT
>JAQVZT010000430.1 GCA_028708055.1 Methanothrix sp. | reverse complement strand
GCGCTCTGGCTCTGATGGTCCAGCCGGCTATAAAGATGATAAACCAGAGGCTTGCAGAGGAGAAGCCTGCCCAGGTGAGGCTGAAGGATGTGGTGGCCAGCACCTGGCTGCCGCCCATTCCCAGCGGCCCCTTCCGGAGACTGCTGGTCAATGAAGCGCGCTTTGCCATAGGCCGGCCTGTGCCTCAAACCCTCTCTATCGAGGTCACAAGGCGCTGCGGAGCAAAGTGCGACCACTGCTTGATAAGGGAAGGCAAAGGAGAACTATCTCGCGAGGAGATCATGCACACCACCGACCAGGCGCTGGAGATGGGAGCCTGCATAATCACATTTACGGAAGGCGATCCCCTCCTGCGGGAGGACATATTTGATTTGATAAAGCATGTGGACCCAGAGAAAGCAGTGGTAAATCTCTTTACGCCGGGACTTGATATGACCGTCGAGAAGGCGGTCCGGCTCAAAGAAGCGGGTCTTTACAATCTCATCATTGGCGTCTACAGCACCGATCCCGAGGAGCACGATCGGATTAGGGGGGTTGCCGGGGCTTACGGCAGGGCGATAGAGGCTATAAAGATCGCTCTGGAGACGGGATTGATGGTGACAATGGCCTGTCATATCAAGTCCGGCCAGGTGGACCGCATATCCGATCTGTATGATCTGGCCACTGAGCTGGGCGTGCAGGAGTTATCTATCTGGGAGGGCATCCCAAAGACTCCCGAGGAGAAGCTGACGATGATTGAGAGAGAGAAGATCATCAGCCTTTACAGGAAGATCAACTCGACGCCCGGTGGCCCCAGGCTCTTTGCCAGCACGTACTTTGAGGGCCAGATGATGGGCTGCATGGCGGGAAGAAGGTGGATGCATGTCGCAGTGGACGGTGGAGTCAGAGCCTGCCCCTATCTGCGGGAGAGCTATGCCAATATCAAAGAGACCTCTCTGAAGGACGCCTGGAAGGCCCTGCGCAGCTCTGGGCAGTTTGAGGGATTCGTGGGCAATTGCCCGGCTCAGGATGTCTTCAGCTAGTTTTTTAAAATTTTTTATGGAAAATTATTAGTACAGATATGCGCTTATCAAGTCTGAGGTAGGACATGGGTTTCATCAGCAGCCTCAAGGAGAGCCTTGGGAGCTGGATAGACAGGATATTTAAAAAGAAGAGGGCCAAGATAGGGCTTTATGGCCCGCCAAATGCAGGAAAGACCACCCTCGCCAACAGGATTCTGCATGACTGGAGCGGAGGAGAGAGCATGGGTGTGGCTTCCCCCATCCCCCACGAGACTCGCAGGGCGATGAGAAAGGAAGGCGTGGTGATTCGTGCCAATGGATCCAGCCTCGAGCTGGATATTGTCGATACTCCAGGCATGGCCACGAAGGTTGATTTCAAGGAGTTCATGGCCTTCGGACTCACTGAGGCGCAGTCCAAGAAAAGGGCTAAAGAAGCCACGGAAGGCGTGATAGAAGCCATCAAATGGCTTGACGACCTGGACGGGGTGCTCCTGGTTATGGACTCCACGGAGGATCCATATACCCAGGTCAATGTGGTGGTGATCGGAAACATGGAGGCAAGAAAGCTTCCTCTCCTCATTGTGGCCAATAAGATGGATCTGCCCAACGCCGCTCCTGCCAGAATCAAGGCGGCCTTTCCTCAGCATGCTATGGTGCAGATATCCGCTCTGGAAGGATCGAATTTAGATAACCTTTATCAAGCGATCGCGACTTACTTTGGGTGATCTTGATGAGAGAAGTGCAGATGGACCTCATCTCGGCAGAGAAGCTGGAGAAAATGACCTCCATGGAGAAGATTCGGCTCATCCTGGACAAGGTCAAGAACGGCAAGATTGTGGTCTTGGAATGCGGCCTATCCTCTGATGAGGAGGTGCGCCTTATCGAGATGACCATGACCGAGATCAAGGTGGACGAGTTCTCGGGAATTGAGATTGAGAGCTATCCTTCCAAGAAAGAAGGATCATTTTTGGATAAGATATTTGGCAGGACTCTGAAGGGGAGGATGACGGTCATAGGTCCGGCCAATCAGCTGCGCACAATTGAGAAAGACAAATATCAGATCAGCACCAAGGTCTCTGTGGGGGACTAGATGCCTCATATCTGTACCCGATGCAAAAATGTCTTCGATTCGGGTGAGGATATCCTGAAGGGCTGCCCGAATTGCGGCTGGAAAAAGTTCATGTTCGTCAGAAAGGGGCAGCAGGATTCCGGAGAGGCGGAAGCCGGGCCGATCATAACTCGGGCCATGGGTGTGCGGGTGCCTCCCGGCGAGGCCCGAAAAAATAGGTCCGAAGCGGCAGTGGAGCAGATGCAGGCCTCCCAACAGGCTCCGCAGGAATCGGCTAACGCCGCACCTCTTTCCCCAAGCGCTCAAACTCCCCTGGAAAGGAAGATTGATGATGCACCCCAACCCCATCCTGATGAGGGCCACGACTTGCAGGATAGCCTCAAGATCGAAGGCAAAGTTAAGAGCGACGGCAAGTCCAAGTCGCATGAGAAGACTCTGGAGAGCGTCAAAATAACTGCACCTGGCACCTACGAGTTGAATCTGCCGTCTCTCTTCGAAAGAGATGAGTTGATTATGGCGGTAAAAGAAGGCACCTATTTTATCGATCTCGCATCGGTCTTTAAAAAGAGCAAGAAGGATTGAGAGTCTTATTGCTTTTCTATCTTGATCTCAATTCCTTTCCAATCCGGCTTTACGCCCCGCAGAGATTCGGCCATGGCTGCTGCCGTATTGCCGATTATCTCCTGGG
>JAQVZT010000429.1 GCA_028708055.1 Methanothrix sp. | reverse complement strand
CTTCTTTTCCAGAGCGCAGCGCGGAAGCATCTTATCGTCAATTGCTTTGATGTAGGGCGCCTGGACGGCAGAAATATAGACCTTGCGATCCCCTACCATTATTATCTGATCTGTAGCCTTGGGCGGGCTGATCCTGATAGAGAACATCAATGGCCCTTCGCAGGTTGTGGCCACGCGCATGTCGGTAGAGCGGGCCCGGATATACTCTTCCATCTCGGCTGTGATCTTGAAGGTGGGGGGCTTTGCATTCATTGCCTAAAGATCTCTCGATCATCTATTTAGGCATTTGTTCCCGCCCAAAATGATTATATCCATATTTTCCTTTCTCAACTGTCATGAAGATATGGAATAATATATCAAAAATGGCTATGCTTCTATGCATCTTCCTATTGCTTGCCTCGATGGCAGAATCCCAGATGAACCGGGACAGCCCTTTTCTGGGCAGCAAGCTTCCCAGGACAGATGACCAGCTCGTCGCAGGGCAGAGCCGGCAGACCGCGTCACCGATTGTGATCTCTGCTCCGTTCAATGATCAAGCGGTCTATGATCTGTCGATATCGGCAGAGCCGAATGGCACCTCATGCAATTCCGTCTCATTCCTGGTGACGCTGACCCCATCTTCCAGCAGCTCTTCCGGATATCAGCCGGTAAAGGTAAGGGTGCTGGAAAACCGCATGGGAATTCCTACCGCGGTCGCTGAGCTTACCCTGATCATGCCGGTTACAGGCGGCTCTCTGCTTGAGACCGTCGGCTTTTCCAGCGCCACTTCATCAAGTGGGTCCAGCGGTGCAAATGAGATCACAGTGACCGCTGATCCGGACAACCAGATCAAGGAGACCGATGAAGGAAACAATGTCTTAACTATTAGCGGAGCTTGCTAGAATTCGGTAAGCAGGAATGGCTGAGCAGGGCCATTCATTCCTTTCTTTATTTGAGCAAATATATCTTAAAATTGATATATGTAGCTCAGGCTTGATGTCGCTTGATGTCCTTTGAAGTCTATCCTGAAAGGCTAGCGTCCGTTCCAGTTTTCGATCGCGTTTTACGTATCGCCGCGTTCGCATCATTGGCCGCGATCGATGAAGCCAGTAAATTTAGAATGCCGCGCAAAAGACAATCGTCCCGCCTTCTGGCTCTGCTTGCCAGGCATTTGCAGAGGACCCTTTTTCGGAAAACAAATGAGCAATCTTCAAAGAGAAGGGGCAGATTAATAAATAGTGGCTGCGTAAAGCTAATGGATGGAAATGTCTGATGAAGAAAAGCCCACTACAAGACAATCATTGCCGCAATTCATTCCCAAATTCAAAGGCAAGAAAGTCACAATTAGGTTGATCTCAGGTGGCCAGCCGGTTGTTGGCACCGTTGACTCATTTAACTCTTATGAGATCCTTCTCGTAACTGCAAAGGGTGAGATACTGGTCTTCAAGCACGCCATTGCCACTATCGAGAGCGTGGATGAGCAGCGAGGCTATAAGCCAAATCTCTAGTTCTTAATATTTTTGGATAATGTTCAGTGGGGATATGAATATCATTATTTGCCTGTAAGTGCCTTGGGAGAATGGCATGAGCCTGAAGGTTACAATGCTGGGGACGGGCGTGGGCGTACCTCAGCCCGGACGCTCCCAAGCGGCCATATTGGTGGAGAACGACAGATCTCTGCTCCTGGATTGCGGAGCGGGAACTCTCCTGCGCCTGGATGAGGTGGGTCATGACCTGGAAGCGCTGGACAGCGTCCTTCTCACGCACCTTCATCTGGATCATGTATCCGATCTGCTGGCGCTGGCAAATGCTCGCTTTCTGGCGGACCTTCCTGCGCTGCATATATTCGGGCCCCAGGGCACGGAGATCTATTTCAGGATTGCCAAGAGCGTCTACCCCAACCTCGATAAGATGAATGCAACAGTTCAAGAGCTCAAACCGATGGATTCGTTTGCCCTGAAGGGCTTTGACATCTTTGTCGAGGATGCGCGCCATAGTGTGCCGGCCCTGGCGTATCGCCTTGAATCGGAAGAGAAGGTGATCGTCTATTCCGGAGACACTGAGCCCTGCCCACGGGTGGCGGCACTCGCTAAAGATGCCGATCTTCTAATTCACGAGTGCTCATTTCCTGAGCCATTTGATGTCACTAATCACACCACGCCCAAAAAGCTGGGCAGCATGATCAGGAATATGGGGATCAAACGGGTGGTGCTCACCCATCTCTACCCGCAGGCGCTGGGATGCGAGGATGAGATGGCTGAGCAGGTGATTGAGCTGTCAGGATCGCCGGCAATCGTGGGCTGGGATATGATGAGCGTGGCGATTTAATCCGCCTGGCTGTCGATCTCCAGTCTTCGCAATCTTGCTTAGTCTAGATTGCTTTGATAAATTCTTTGATCGATTCTGTAATCGATTCTTTGATTAAATCATTGATTGATTCTCTGATCGATTTGTCCTCCGGACTTTAGCTTCTCTGCCATCGAACTGCTCTCGTTGGCTTCCCTGTATCTGCCCAGCTTCTCCAGGGCATAGGCTCTCTCCTCCCAGGCTCTGATATTGGATTGATTGCGGGAGAGAATGTCATCGTACGAATCGACGGATTTGTCCCATCTTCCCATGCTTCCGGAGATGATGGCGCTGTCAAAGTCGTCCTGATCGCGGCCCGCGTCTCCTTTGAGGGAATCCTCGACTGCGTAGACCAGAAAACCGGCAAAGAGAAGGATCACCGTCAGCAGGCCTAATCCAGCAAGGGCAACCCCTAAAAACATCGCCTGGTCAAC
>JAQVZT010000428.1 GCA_028708055.1 Methanothrix sp. | reverse complement strand
TGCAATTACCATACCGCCTCTGTTAATCACGAATGTAGCATCGGGCAGGAAATTGATAATATCCGCTAATCTGCGTTCGGAGTCTTTAAGGGCGTCCTCTGCCATCTGGCGCACCGAGATTTGATTCTGCAAGTCTCTGTTGGTCGCCTCTAGCTGGAAGGTGCGCTCCGCAACTCTCCTTTCCAGCTCTTCGTTGAGCCTTGTGATCTGAATCTGCATCTCCCTGCGCTCAGCAATCTCCTCTTGTGCCTCTCTGTAAAGGAATACGTTCTCTCTCAACACCAGGACCTGACGAGCTATTACCAGGCCTATGATGATTCCCACAGAAGATCCCAGAATGTTGAATGGGACTGCGAAGGGATGATTGTAGCTGTAAATCAGCATCATAAAGGCAAATGCAGCACAAAAATAGGGAAGATAAAATGGCCAAATTTCCTCGCCATAGTGATGGTTTGGCGCAATCTTTGCAGAATAATGGCTGGTTCGCAGGTTGTTGATATGGGATATCCCCGCCAGGCCGATCATGAGGTACGAAAATATCCAAATCATGTCCTGCGGCCCTCCGGAAACGTAGGTTCCTGCCATGGATTCGCTCATGTAAATGGCATCAGCAAATATGTTTCCTGCACAGAAGAGCCCCAAGAAAACAAATGGGTTCTTGCCTAGATTTCTGCGTCTTCGAAAGAGCAGTTCGATCAGAGCGAAGAGCAATATAAGGTCCCCTATGGGGTAAGCTACTGCCAGAAACATTGTCAGAGGGTCGGTTCCAAGATTCTGCTCGATGGTTGGCGCGATGATCAGCCACCAATAGACAAGGACTGCTGAGATAAGGACTATCCATGTATCCAAAAGCAGCTTGGCCCGCTCGCTGGGCTTCAATTCCGCCGATGGCAGTGACAGTATGCCCGCAAGAAATAATGGATAAGCAAGAAGATAGAATATATCCGCAATAGACGGTGATGTGCTTTGCTTCAATATGAGATCATAGTAGGCAAAGAGGACGTCTCCAAAGAAGAAGGATGATTGGGATAAAAACAGCAGTAACCAGCCGTAGTAGAGCCTCTTACCATAATTGCGAGATAATCTCGCAGCGTATAAAAGACATAATGTACCCAGACCGTTTATAAGTGCTGAACTCAGATCGCTGAAGATGGAGTTTAGCTCAGGATCTTCTTTCAGGAAATACCATGATAAAACGCCGACCGAGAATATAGCAGCAGCTATTATCGCTGCATTTTTCAGCGTTATTTCCCGCAGACTCTGCACTAGTTGGCGCATAATTCCTGTCGTCATTGCAGGAGAGAATTCTATTCTGTCCCCTTTCGGTTCATGCAATATTCAGTGGCTTTGTCAATCAATTTTTCCGATATATATTTCCTTGAGACAAATCGTGATATCCATTAAGGCTCTCAGCCATCCCATTCATTCGAGCATTAATGTAACATGTTTGCTGTTGATATGGATATATATTCTTTTGCAGTTCAAACCGCCGGCCAGAATAAATAGTATGTGCCAATATGAAAACTGCATTAATTTTTTCTTTGCATTCTTCCCAGGATGCGATTATCTGGAAAAAGAGATCGCCGATGGCTGGCGAATATGATCATCCGAAAAAAGAAGAGCTGCCCGAATAGCATCTATCGCTTCTATTTTTCCTTTTTCTTCTCTGGCTCTGCAAAGAGCTCATAACCTCTCCTGCTCCTGCATGCTCGCAGGACCCTTTCGGCTTTTTGCATTTCGAACTTGCGTTCACGTTTAAGCTTTCTGTCTCTGGCTTCACTCATGATTTCGCACCCTTCCTATTTATCTATTTGACTTTCGCTTTTTGCTTTTGGCGTCAGCGTTGCTGGAATCTCTTCATCAGCCGCTGGTATCGGGATTGCCTCATCTTGCGCTATCCATATCTCAGGCTATCCCTGCCGCCAGTATATGCACATAATATCCTCATTGCCAATCTTCTCCTAGTATATCTATTTTCTTGCAGACGCTTCTTCTTCTCAGGTCATTGGGAGGATGGGACTACAATGATCGTCGCAGAAAATTATGGCAGCATCATTGCATCTTCCTGAGAGTCTTCCTTTCAGGCATGCTGGTTTGGAAAAGGCGGCATAAATTGCATCTAATGCATCGCGACAATGAATTGTGGTCTATTCGCGGCAAAGCTGCCTTGTCTGCCAATCAACACAAATTTACTTAAATTAAGTCTACTGCCGTTGGTTTCATATAGATGCAGGCTGAGCCAGCAGTTATGACGAAATGGATCTACCCCGATTTCGAGCCGCTGCCAAAGCGGCCGCTGTTTCTCTGCATAATTTCCAATACCGACACCGGCAAGATTCCCGGTCTCTCTGCCGCCGGGACATCCCCTGAGCTGACCGACTACACACCAGGAGCTGATGCCGAGCTAGTGGAGACCAACCGCATCATCACCATGCCGGAGCTGCCCGAAGCACCGGGCGGCTCGCCAACTCCTGCTATCGTCACCAAGGCGGCTTTGAACCTGACAGGCATTCCTTCCATGTTTGTGGCCTCAGGCCTGCGGAAGAAGCCGGCTGTCCCCTATGTGGAGCTGGGTGGACATGCGGGCGCAGACATCCGCAAGGGCCCGGCCGTTCCCGGAGCCCGCGCCCTCTTTGAAAATGGCGCTCTTCTGGGAAAGAAGCTTGCCAGACTCTCAGACTGCGTCTTCATAGGCGAGTCCATTGCCGGAGGCACGACCACTGCCATGGCCGTACTCTGGGCTCTGGGATATGATGTCAATG
>JAQVZT010000062.1:7760-11458 GCA_028708055.1 Methanothrix sp. | reverse complement strand
GTCGATGCTGTTCATACCGTGCGGCTTCGCTGATGTGGATTTTTCGGCAAAGGATCTCACCTACATAACCGAGCAGTTCCCGCCCTATAACTACCAGGAGGACGGCAAGCTGCAAGGCATATCGGTGGATCTTCTGGAAATGGCATGGGCGAGGATGGATTCTAACCTGAACAGGAGCGCCATCCAAGTTCTGCCCTGGAAAGCGGGTTATCAGGAGGCGCTGGAAAAAAATAATACCGTTCTGTTTTCAACCGCTCGCCTGCCGCAAAGAGAGCAGCTTTTCAAATGGGCCGGGCCAATCGGACCGATAAGAAATGTGCTGCTGGCAAAAAAGGACAGGAACATCAGCATAGCCTCCCAGGAAGACCTGAAAAAATACAAAATAGCAGCCATCAGCGACGATAGTGCCGTCCAAATGCTCCTGGATAGCGGCTTCCCGAGAGAAGACCTGGTTCTTGAGAAGGCATCCCGCCCAATTATCGAGATGCTACAGAACGGCAGCATCGATGCCTGGGCTTATGGTGATGTGGCCGGGATTTGGCTAATTCAAAAGGCCGGAGCAAATCCGAGCGACTTCAAGGCAGCCTATGAACTGGGGCAGACCGATTATTACTATGCCTTCAATAGAGGTGTTCCGGATTCAATCATCCAGTCTTTCCAGGCTGCTATCGATTACATAAAGACGAATAAAGACGATAATGGAGTAAGCGATTACGATAGGATTCTTGCCAAATATATTCCTGCAATGGATGATGGCAATGAACAGGACAAAGAAAGAGCCCGGGCTTTCTTAGATGAGGCTGTCTCTTACGCAAATGATAACGGCATAGATAGGGCTCTGCAGGAGTTTAATAATCGCTCAGGATCATTTGTCCGCGGGGACCTGTACATATTCGCTTACGACATCAACGGAACGAATATCGCTCATCCTTTCAAGCCGGAGCTGATCGGCCAAAAAGGACTATTGGACACAAACGGGGTTGATGTGGTCGGCCGGGAGATTGCCCTTGCTGAAAGGGGCGGTGGAGCCATGTACATAGTGTTTCCCAATCCCGTCCATGAGAACAGAGATGAGCCCAAGCTGATTTTTATTGAGGATATAAATAGCAGTATTAACAGCAGCAGTATCAATGGCAGCATTAACGGCAGTGTAAACAGCAGCATCTATATCGGCACAGGGACGTATCTCTCCAATATCTCTGCATATTTTGCCCAGGAAGGCAGAGCGGATCTTGTCTCTTTTGTGGAAGAGGCCAGGGATTATGCCATGGATAGCGGCAAGCAGAGAGCGCTGGAGGTCTTCAATGATCCAAAAGGCAACTTCACAGGAGACGGGCGCTATATCTTCGCCTATGATTACGAAGGAAAGACCTTAGCCCTTCCCTATCAGCCGGAGCTGATAGGCAAAAGCCGCATCGATGCACTGGACCCGAATGGTGTTGCCTTCGTCTCCCAGATCATCGATATAGCCAAAGTGGGCAATGGTTTCACCTACTACATCTATCCCGACCCATCCAGAAACATGACCCAGAGACTAAAGCTAAGCTACGTGGCAAAGGTCGATGATACCTGGTTTTTGGGATCTGGAATCTATGCGGAAGAATGAGGCGAAAGAATGTGGTGCAGGAAGATTAGCATGAGGAGCAGATAAAGCATATCCTAAAACTGCATTCACGAACAGTACAGCAAAGTATTTTTACAAAAAAATCAACCGGAAAGGTCTTCAGGCCTTATCCGGTTACTTTTATCTGCAATACATTCACAAAGGTTTCGGCGTTTCCGGAAGCCGTGGCCGCTATACTCACGTTATAGGTTCCCGGGTCCACATTGGCGCTCCAGATGCTCATATATTTGCCAGCCGAGGTTTGCAGCATGCTCATCCTTGTAACCTCGGTTCCGTCGGCGGCATTAATTATGGCGCTGCAGCGCAGAGTGCTGTCTGCCTTCTGTACCACAGTATCGTTTCCGCCGGTGGCGGCTGCCTGGCCAGAGGAGCCGATTTGAACATAACCGTCCTTGCGGGCAAGGTTGGCAAAGCCCTGAGGAGAACCGAATCCGCAGGTGGCACATCCTTTCACAGTGAGCTTGACCTCACCGTTTGATGAGTTCAAAGACGAACTCGATGACGAATCAGATGATGAACTCTTCACCCCTGCCTCCAGCTCCCGGAAGGATGCCGATATTGTTGTCGTCCGGCCTGTCCTGACCGGATTCGGACTGGCATCTGCTTTTGTCAGCTCATAGTTGAATTTAGGCTGATTTTCCAGCCAGTCGCGCCAGGAGTATAGCCTGGCATCGTATCCGGAAAGCTCCAGCGCCAGCCAGACGATGGATGCTTCTACCCCTAAATTGGTATAGACCACGACAGGCCGATCTCTGTCCAGCTCTGCAAAGACCTTCTCCAGGTCCTCTTTTGGTTTGAGGCTCTCATTGGAAAGCACTGTCTCGTATGGGATGTTGACTGATCCGGGAATAGAGCCGATGGCGTAATCTCTGGCCAGCCTGCCGTCCACAATCTGGGCACCGCCTGTAACCACGAATTCGTATGTGGCAAGAAGCTTAGCTGCAGTGTGGGGAATATACTCAGTCTTTTCTCTCGTGGCCGACCTGTTGCTGAGATTCAGTCCGGCTGCAGCCCAGCTGTCCGGATGGCCCTGCAGAATCCTGACCTTCTCATGCCCCAGATACTTGAGCACCCAGTAGGAGAAGAACGCAGGAGACGGCCCGCCTCCGCAGGGAAGACACTCGCCAGCTACTGCCAGGGAATCATTGCTCGACAGCCCAGCATCTCCCAGCAGCGCAGCTACCTCCTTTGTGGACTTGAGCTGGCCGCCGTTTTCCATAAAGCTCTCGTAGTTGATGTTGACCGCGCCCTCAATGAAGCTTGTTGCATCGGGGCTGATGTCCAGCACAATGTCATCCGGCGAGAGATCGAAGGGCGATACAAACACCATGGAAAGATTGTCTGCCTGGATCTGAGCCAGGGCAGGCAAGCTCAGCATCATGCCATACAAAAGTATGAATACAATTCCGCAAATGAGCACCGCCTTTGCAGAAGTTTTCTTGCCTTGAAAATCCATTTGTTTCACTCTCACCATTCTTCAGGCCGCCAGCTCTTCTTTTATCTTCTCAATAACTCTGGCGCAGGCCTTTTCATCAATAGCAATCTCATGAGACTTCTCAATGCCAAGCTCAGTGACGATGATCTGGATGGCAGGCTCGATATCAGCATGCTGCAATGTCTTTGCAGCGCACTGCACCGGGCAGCCGTCTATGGAAATCATCAGGCCCGCTTCCTTTGCCGCTTTTACCATTCCCGGAACATGGCCCCCCACTCCCGCCAGGCAGAAGAATCCGGCAACGTTCTCCTTAGCAAGCATTATCGCCGCCTGGTTTGCGATCTGTCCCACATTAGAAGCTCCTGAGCAGGTCACAACGCGCACATCAGAGCAGCCGCACAGACATTTCTTCTTTTCTTCCATGAGCAAAACCTCACAATCTGGGCATCATCTCAACAATGCTTTTCCGGCAATCTATTGCCCGCAGTTGCATCCTTTTCCTTCTTTTGGTTCTTCTGATTTATTGTCTTCGAATATTAGATCGTACGCGCTTTTGCCGAGATCATTTGTCCAGCCAATCTGAGTACCGGCAGCGATGAACATGGCTATGGAAATCGCCTCAGCAATCTCCTTTTTGCT
>JAQVZT010000062.1:0-7660 GCA_028708055.1 Methanothrix sp. | reverse complement strand
TTTAAGCCTATCACCTTAGTGATCACTATCATGCTCGGCAGGGAAAGAGAAGGCCCGGCCAGCAAGAGCGACAGTGCCGGTCCCGCAGCGGTAACGCCGCTGCTGTAGCCAAAGATGGTGCCAACGATAGGCACTTCCAGTAGCGTAGGCATATAAAGCAGAGCGCCAATTATCGAGGCCACGAAGCAGGAGAAGAAATTGCTCGTCCCGAAGATGCTGCGTATCCACTCCACAGGCAGGAAATAGCCGATGACTCCAGTGACAAATGTTCCTACCACCAGCAGAGGAAATATCTTCTTAGCCAGCCACCAGGTTTCGCTCAGGAATGCATCCCTTTCGTCGGGCTGGTAGTATTTTTTCATCATCAGGCCGGCCACTAATATCAGTGCACCTACTATCGATGCCTTGGGCAAAAGCGACAGAGCACTTGAGGTGGCGGCGAGCAATATGGCAACCAGCACCGCAATGAAGATGCCATTGACATAATCAGGGTGGCTCTTTTCGGATGGATCTGATTGCATCTGAAAATCAGAGGGCTCCGGGCGGGCTGAATTGGCCAGGCCCTCCCTATCGGACTTTTGGAATATTGCCGCCATAATCAGGCCGATGATCACGGCCATGCTGACTGCTGCCAGCGCCCTGGCCGCGCCCAGCTCCAGTCCCAGCACTCGGGCGGTGAGGATGATTGCCATCAGGTTTATGGCTGGACCTGAGAAGAGAAATGCTGTAGCCGGACCGATGCCTGCGCCTCTTTTTTGGATTCCTGCAAACATGGGCAGGATGGTGCAGCTGCACACAGCCAGGATCGTGCCCGAGGTGGCTGCCACGCTGTAGCAGAGCCACTTGGGAGAATTAGCACCAAAATACTTGAGAACTGTCTCCTTCTGCAGTAGAGCAGCTATCGCTCCGGCTATGAAAAATGCCGGGACGAGACAGGTTAAGACATGTGCTGATAAGTAATCCAGCAAAGTTGATAGCCCCGCTTGCAGGGCCGCTGTTATGGTGTAAGTAACCATTGAGAATCACTCCTGCTATTCATTGATTGTTGCCAAGCGATTTTTCCAAAATTTTGCCTGCCTCAGCAAGCTGCGATATCTGTCTCAGCGCCAGCGAGTCTACCATGCGAATTATATCAAATACCATTGGGTCTTTTATGTAATAGATCGTTCTCTTGCCGTCCACTCTGCGCTCCAATATGTCCGCTTCGTAGAGGATATTCAGATGCTTGGAAATGGTAGATTGCGATCTTTGAAACTCAGGGATTATTTGGCAGACGCATTTCTCGCCTTCCGATAGATACTCCAGCAGATCGAGCCGGATGGGATCGGACAGAGCGCTGAGAATCTTGACGCGCAGATTTGAGACGGATTTCGTTGTCATGATAGCATCCAGATCAGGCATTATTCAGATATAAACATATCGCTATAAGACGATTTGTCAATGTCTCAATGCTTTCCACCCAATAGGCTAAAAAGTATAGATTCGGCTTCCTTCCTTCATCATGTCATTAACCAGCAATTCATAGAAATTTGCAGGAACTGCTGCATTCCCGTCAGCAGAGAGGCCTCTTGCAAGCAGGTCTTCCCGGCAGGCTATGATTTTGTCCCCAGGCAGAAGCATCTGGAGGGTCTTGACGAGCCGACACCCTGACTGGTTGGCGCTATCCCGCCAGTCCCGGCCGATCAGATTGTAGACGCCATCTCCTGCCAGATAGACTATCACATCGGCTGAGCCAGCAGTACCGCCTGAGCCGATCAATCGGGCAAGAAGTCGCAGGCAAAGCTGGGTGCGTTCGCTCCGGGGCGTTTTTGTCATCAGAAATATCCTCATAATAATATGATGCCGTCTGATTGCAGCATCTCCTCCAGGAACATCTCCTCATCCATCAGCTCCACTCTCTCCACCAGTTCCATGCTCATGAGGCCCCGGTCCGCCAGTGATGGCTCATGGGCCAGGACTCTCATCTCCGGATAGGCGTAAATGATGTCTGAGTGGTTGGGCTGGTGCAGGTCCCGGCTGTCCTGGCCGGCCAGGGCAAGATAGACGCCGTCGCCATAAAGGCCCACGGTTGCGTCCATTTTGCTGCTCACCGCGGCGGCATTGAGCAGGCCGAATGCCTTCTCGCTGCCGTAGGGAGCGCTATCCAGAAGAAGGAATACCGATCTCATCTTGCCAAACTCACCACTCTGTCGCTCTCTTCCAGCATCTCTGCCAGGCGGTAGAGGCTGGTAATCTTGACTCCGTACACATAGTCCCCGCTCTTTCCGCCAATGGGCGAGTAGCCGCGCGCTGTAGCGCACCTGGGACACGCCTCCACATTAACTCCCAGTCGGACCAGATCAGCAAAGAGCTTTCCTGCATTGGCGAAAAAGGCGGGATTCTGGCCCGCCTTTGGGATATGGACCGCATCCAGGTACAGGAAGATATTTACTCTGTGCGATTTTGCTCTCGCTTCTCTGGCAATATTGCCTGCCATCTCAGCATGTTGGGAGATGTAAGGCCCGTCTGTGAGAATGATGGTCAGGGTTGCCATTGGCTGCGTCTCCGCAAATTCTGCACATCCGCATTTATGACTTTCTGCATGGCAAACTCCTGAGCGTTTGACTTCCCGTATTCCGAATTCCCACATTTCACAGATACTCTCGCAAGGCTCGCAGCGTCTCCAGGCTTGTGGCGAAATTGGGCTCCAGCAGAGGAGTGCACTTCTCCAGAGCTGTCTCGCCGCCTACCAGCCGGATGGCAAAGGCATAGCAGCTTTGCTCTCCGCAGATCTTGCAGTCAGTTTTAGGCAGATATTTGTAAACCTCGGCATGGTCAACTTTGACCTTCTCTCTGGCCGCAGGAGTAACGCCGCTGGCAATGGCTTTGTTGATGGTCTCCTTTAGCTCCTGCAAAACCGCCCTGGCTTCTGCATCGCTGCTTATCATTGTCATGGTCACGTTACCGTTTGAGTAGAGGGTGATGAGGACATTGCCTTTCTGGATGATGAGCGCGCCGATTCTCTCCGAGTATCTGGCCCGGGCGAATAGAGGCTCCAGGAGCTTCAGGGAGCCGCCGAGCTGCGGCTCCAGCCGGGCGATGATGCGAAATTTGCTGGCATCGGCAATGCAGGGGAGGAGCTGCCGAACCTCAGTAATCTGCAGGGGCGCTGTCCCGGAGAGGTCCTTTTTGGCCTGCACGGGTGCGGCAGATTTTTCTTGCATGAAGTTCTTGCCGAACTCGGTCAGGGTGACTGCTTCATCCTTGATATCGGCAAGGCCCGCCTGCTGTAGCATCTGCAGGTGGTAGTCGAGCATGCTGGCCCCTGCTGCCTGCTCTATATCAGCTCTTGTTCTCTCTTTGTCAACCAGCATGGCCATGATCTTTCTTCTCGTGGCATTAGCCATGGCATTGCTCACGAGTTTAACGTCTGCCTGTCCTGCTACCATATCATCCACTCCATTGGCGTCCTGAATATTATAATAATTATTAAATTATAATCCTCATCGCTTCAGCCGTCCTGCCAGGTTGAGCATATCATAGACTGAATCATCCGAGATCCTATAGCGACACCATTTTCCTACCTTTCTCTCTTTTACAATGCCTGCGTCTTCGAGTATGGAGAGATTATGGGATATGGAAGATTGCGGCCTTTTCAGAGCCAGCATAAGCTCAACTATGGTAAGCTCTCCGCCGCTGAGAAGCTTGAGAATCTTGAGTCGGGTCGCATCGGCAACAGACTTGAAGACCTTTATCTCCTCTGTCAATTCCTCTTCGTCTATCTTTTTTACCTGGGAGCATACCCGCAGGCATCGTTCTCTGGCGATGCTTCTGTCTCCGTAAAGCCGGAAGAGAGTGTTTTCTGCATCGCAGCAAGCGCTATCGTTGCAACAGGAGACCGTCTCGTCTTCCGACTGAGGATCGGGCAATCTCTTTCTCGGGAGCATTGGGAGTTCTTTGTACAGCATCGGCGCAACCTACTAAGGTATTATTGCCAATCATATCAATCTATTCATATATAAGGATTTCTGGATTCAATCTTGTAGAATCTCAAAAAGATTCTGGAGTCTACATTGCGTCCGGTTGCTCTGAAAAATATATATAGCTATATTGCAGATTATGGCCATCATGTCCCAACTGGCGCACTGGTTCTGCATAGTTCTTCTCATTGGAGCAGTAACAGCGGCAGACGTGCCCTTTGTATTTGACGAAACCACTTCTGGAGTAGCTGGTTATACATCCTCTCAGCTCGAACAGGTCAGTGTCTCTTCTCCCTGTCTTGCTGGTATACCCGCAGTGACCCAGGTTGAGGGCAGCGAGGTTTTGGATTTTCCTATTACAGGTGGCGGTAACCTTCCTAACGGCACAATTATAAAAAAAGTAAGTTATCTCAAGACTGAGTTTGATGCAAGAGTGGAGCCTGAGAATTCACGAGTAAATAAGGCTGCCATTGTGCTTGCTCTCAAGTACCCGGGAGATTTAACCATCGATCAAATAGCTGCAATCTATGGTTATTTGAAGGATGGCGATGATACTAAAAAGGGTTGGGGTTACGTGCGGGATCCGAGAGGCATTGATTACTTGAGATACGCTAATGAAACTCTGGAAATTGGCGAGGAGGCAAATCGTGTCGGTGGCGGCGACTGCGATGACTTTTCCATTCTCATGGCGGCGCTGGTTGAGTCCGTTGGCGGAACGACCAGAATAATCCTCGCCAGTAATAGCACCACGGGAGGACATGCTTACACTGAGGTCTACCTTGGCCAGCTCAATGCTACAGGAAACCAAGTCGAAACCATTATAGACTGGCTTAAAGGTAAATTCAATACCGAAAAGATCTATACTCACATTGATTCAGATACCAAGGATGTCTGGCTCAATCTCGACTGGGGACCAGATGAGGAAGGAAATGCTCATCCTGGTGGCCCTTTCTTCCAGGGCGATAAGCACGTAGTGCTCTGTATCAGAGACAAGTTCGTAAAGACTCCATTAAAGCAGCCAGAACCACCTAAAAGAGAGGCTGATGGAATTCCAACTGTTCGGCAGGCAGTTAGGAATGAACAAACGGCCTCGAAAAACTCACATGAAATGACGCAATTTAGCCCTAAAGGGACAGTTCGGATGTCGGGTTCTACCACCGTATTGCCTTTGGGAGAAGGTGGCGCGGATGCATTCAACGCTGAGCAGAATGATTACCAGGTGAGTGTAACTGGTGGCGGCACTAGTGTGGGCATAAAGAACGTCGCAGAGGGCAACTCAGACATAGGAATGGCTTCCCGAGAGGTTACTGCGGATGAGATTAGCCAATTTGGCGACAATTTTCATGAAAACCTAATCGCCCTTGATGGTATAGTGGTCGCTGTGAGCAGACAGATCTATGATGCCGGCGTGACCAGCTTGACCAAAGATCAGGTTAAGATGATCTACAACGGAGAGATCAGGAACTGGAAGGATCTGGGCGGCCCGGACAAAGAGATTTTAGTGGTTGCCATAGAGCAAGGTTCCGGCACCAGAGATACCTTTAATGAAGATATCATGGGCAATAATGCCGCAGAGACCCCAGGTGTGAATACTGTTGTGGGCGACAATGCTGAAGCCAAGAATGCGATACTAGGAAGCGATAAAGCCATTGGATATCTTGGTTTCACCTATGCAGAGGATGGTGTAGTCGGTTCTATCATCCTGGACGGGGTCGCACCTACTGCCGATACGATCAAAGATGGTAGCTATGAGCTTGCTCGCAAGCTTTACTTATACACCTTTGGTGATGCTACGCCTGGAGCTAAGGCATTTATTGACTTCATGATGGGCGAAAAAGGCCATGATGTTGCAGGAGTGTTTGGATCTGTAACCCCTACTGCACCGGAGAACCATCCGCTCGTTCTTGATAGTCTTGTGCCGGATAAAGTAAGTCCCCAGGAGGCAGGAGCTAAAGTTACCAGAACTGCCAAGGCAGGCATTGTGGCAACCGGATCCGCAACCTGGAATGCCGATACCTTCGCCGGATTCTACTACGACATAGATGATAACATCAAGACCGAAGAATTGACTACAACCGTTATTGATGGCAATAAGCTCGCCGAGCCCGATGGTATTATTTACACCACTACCGCTATGGCGGATGACTTCGAGTTCGAGGACTGGGGTAGGTATAATGTCATAGGCTTCATGGGCGAGAAATATTTTGCAGGATACCTTGACACCATCGACAACGCAGACGATGTACTCTTCGAGATGTCTTGCGATAAGAATGTTCTATCTAAAAAGCAGATTCTCAAAATCCTCAAGGATGAAGATACCGAGATAGCCATCTCCTCCGGCACACCACTCCAGTTGGAAGAGGGCTATAAACTGGCCATCAAGTCCATTGATATCGATGCTCCCAGGGTCTATCTGGAGCTTACCAAGTACGGGTTGGTAGTGGACAGCAAGGTAATTTATCCGTCCAGAGAAGGCGCGACTATGCTGGATAAGACCTACTACTGCAAGATGGATGTCGGAGACTGCAAGGATGTAGTTATTGTCGCAGTTCACTTCAAGAATGCCTTCCGGCGGGGCGCTGATCAGAATCTGGCTACTGTCGATGGAATATGGCAGCTCTCTGATACATCAACCAATGTAAGAGAGAAAACCGAGTATTACAAGATGACCGTTCAAACTGTCACCGACGATACTATCTTGATGAACAATGTGGACAACGACATCATCCTCCTCAAGGGCAGAGAGGTCTCTCTGATGCCAGGCATCAGCATCAAGATATCTGATGAGGATGAATTCAGATATACCCTTTCAGAAGAGAATGTTGCTGATTCTCAGTGAAATATTGCTGTAATTAATATTTTAGCCCACATTCCGCACTTTTGACTCGCGGTTCATTAATTTTCTGCCGTTAAATATCCGAAATATTTTTAAATAAATAGCAACTACCGATTTCCCGAATGGAAGTATCATGGATTTGGATGTTCAGTCATACAGCTTAGGTCATCTTGGGATAGTAGCCGGCATTTTCGATACTCTGAAGATCGGTGAAGTGATTGACGAGGTCATGCCAAAACAGGGCTCAAAAAATCTTCCTCACTCGACCATAATAAAAGCCATGATCCTTAACGGCCTGGGATTCGCTCATCAGCGATTATATTTGTTTCCAAATTTTTTTATGAATCTCCCGACAGAAAAACTGCTCGGTGAAGGCATCGATCCATCAGATCTCAATGATGATGTTGTTGGCAGGACTCTTGACGCAATTTACAAATACGGTGCAACAGAGCTGTTTAATCAAATTGCTTTGCACGTAATGAGTCAATTTTCATTGGGAACACAACTCATCCATTTCGATACTACTAACTTCAGCGTATCTGGAAAATATGAAAATGATGCACCAGACGCCACCGATTCAATCAGGATAGCGTTTGGTCATGCTAAAGACGGAAGGACGGATTTAAAGCGATTCGTTCTGGGCCTGGTAACAAATCAGGTAGGTTTGCCGCTTTTTACCAAGGCATTTTCCGGAAACGAATCCGACAAGAACAGCATAATCTACATGATTCAAAAAGCGCAGCAAGCACTCGATTTTGATGACAAAGCCTATTGGGTCGCAGATAGCGCAATGTATACGGAAAACAATATCGTTCTCCTTGGAGCGGACACGAAGTGGATCACGCATGCACCCGCAACTGTCGGG
>JAQVZT010000061.1:7236-11471 GCA_028708055.1 Methanothrix sp. | reverse complement strand
CCATCTGGAGGTGGGCGAGCCGGACTTCGATATACCGCCCGCCGTGAAGGGCGCCACCTGCCAGGCACTGGAGGAAGGGCTCACCCACTACACTCACAGCCTAGGAGATCTGCAGCTGCGGGATGCCATCTGCGAACACTATCAGAAGACCTACGGGGTCTCTGTGAAGCCGGAGCAGATAGTAGTAACATCCGGCACCTCTCCTGCCATGATGCTCGTCTTTGCCGCTCTGCTGGAGAAGGGTCAGGAGGTCATCCTCTCCGATCCGGGGTACGCCTGTTATCCAAATTTTATAAAATTCTTAGGAGGCATTCCTGCCAGAGTGCCTGTTTATGAAAAGGACGGCTTTCAGCTGCAACCGGAATCGATCAGCAAGAAGATCAACAGAAAGACAAAGGCCATTCTCATCAACTCGCCTTCCAATCCCACCGGCTGCCTGCTCTCCGAGAGCACCATGCGCTCCATTGCCCAATTGTCGCCGCTCATTATCTCCGATGAGATCTATCACGGCCTGGTCTATGAGGGAAAGGAGCACTCTATCCTGGAGTTTTCCGACCGCGCCTTTGTCCTGAACGGCTTTTCAAAGCTCTATGCCATGACTGGCCTGCGTCTGGGCTACCTCATCGCCCCGGAGAAATTCGTCCGGCCCATTCAGAAGATGCAGCAGAACTTCTTCATCTGCGCCAGCTCTCTTGCCCAGAGAGCAGGCATCGCCGCTCTTCAGAATACTGGCCGGGAGGTCGCTGAGATGAAGAGGATCTATGACCAGCGGAGGAGGTTCATGATCAAGCGCCTGAGGGAATTGGGCTTTCCCATCACTGCTGAGCCAACGGGAGCGTTTTATGTCTTTGCCAACGCCCGGAGCTTTTCCGGTGACTCTTACCGTCTGGCCTTCGACATATTGGAGAATGCCCACGTTGGCGTGACTCCGGGAATAGACTTCGGGCCGAACGGAGAGGGATACCTGAGGTTCTCTTATGCCAACTCCCTGGAGAATATCGCCGAGGGACTGGACAGGATTGAGAGATATCTCGGGCATTAGGGAAAAAAGGAAAGGATGATTTAGAAGAGACGAATCGACGGGGGAGTTAATCGACGGGGCAGGCGTGGGGAGAGCGCATTTGCCCCCCAGCAGCCTTCAGGGGCTCCGCCACCAGGACTATAAGGGCGGCCAGGGATTTCAGGGCAGAATCGCAAAGACCCTTGCCGGGAAACCAGTTCCCCCCTCCGGCTTGGGAAAGGCCGCTACTATTATAGCGCCATATTCCGGCACCTGATCCAGATTGGCGAGCAGCTCTATCTGGAAATGATCCTGGCCCAGGACATAGGACTCCAGGGTATAGTTGTCTTTGCTGGTCTCTTGCCCCGGGTCCGTATCGGTGGTCTCATGGCCGGATGCCGTTATATTTCGGTCTTCATAGAGGTACTTGAGCACCGGCATGCTCCATCCAGGGTAATGGAATGTGCCGTTCCGGTCTGTATTGAGCATGGCAGTCTGGTTGGGCCAGCGCTTCGACCAGTCTGTCCGGAGGGCCACGAAGCATCCTTCCGGTATCCGGCCATGCCGGGATTGCCACGCAGAGACGTCATCCATGCTGACGGTGTAATCCGGATCTTTGAGCACCTTCTCGTGAATGTCCAGTACAACTAAAGGCAGGAGCATCTCCTTGACATCGATCTGGTCAACGGTTCGTTTTCCCTGATGAAAGTGCGCCGGAGCATCAATGTGGGTTCCCCATTGGCCCACAATGGAAAACTGCTGGGCTAAAAAGCCCGAGGTGCTGTAGTTGAATACCGCCACTACTGTCTCATTAGGAAAGCCGCTCCAGTGAGGTATTCCCGGCCTGAAGCTATGGGTCAGGTCTACGCGGTCCTTTGAGTTCAGGATGCCGATAACCTGCCACAGAGAGGGCTCTTCCAGAGAGGAATTATCTTTTATTGAGCCATAAGGCATTGAACTGGATGGCGTTATGCAGGATGGCGCCTCCAGGCCAGCGGATGCACTGAGCAGCAGCAATAGTGCGACCGAAATGCATACTATTATTCTTCCCATGCTCTCTTTTCATTTCCATTGGTTTATTTGGCCATTCCGGCGTTCGAGCTTACCCCAAAACCCTCTCTCTGCCAGCCCACCAATCCGCCGGCCAGATCATAAAGCTCTCGAAAGCCAAGCGATCTCATGATGGACACCGCCCGGCTCGATCTGACCCCGGACCGGCAGTAGACCAGATAGGCTCTGCCCCGTTCGAGCGCCTCCAGCTCATCGGCAAATGAGGGGGATCGGATGTCCAGATTGATTGAGCCCTTCAGGTGGCCGGCGCGGTATTCCGGAGCAGTCCTCACATCTAAAATAAGAAGACTCCCCTCCTCCGAAGAGGTGCCGCCGCATTTCGGTCCGGAGATCCGGGCTATGAGGTCCCGGCATTGGGCTGGCGAGAGCAATTTTATGGAGCACTCTTTGCCGCTGGCCTGCGGTCTGTCATTTGCTGGGAAATCCTGTCCCAATTTTTCGGTCATCCTCAAATCCCCTCATATCATCATATCCGCGTATACTCAAACCCGCCAGATCTCCTGCGGCAGACGGGTGAGCCTCTCTGCTCCAGTTTCTCCTACGAGGAAGGTGTCCTCAATTCCCACCACACCTTCATTCAGATAGATCATCTTCGGCTCTACGGCAACGACATTGTTCTCTGCAATTTCATGGTCCATGGGACCGATAACCGGATACTCGTCGATCTGCAGTCCCACCCCGTGCCCCACAAATCCCGCTTTGCCTCCCGGCGGCCCTCCCAGGAAATCCTGATAGCCCAGCCTTGCCCCTTCCGACTCAGACAGGCTCCAGATCTCCCGGCTCACTTTGCCGGGGCGAAGCTGGTCGGCGATGGCCTCTTCGATCTGCAGGGCTGCCTGGTGGGCGTCCTCCAGCTTTGCCGAAAGCTTTCCCAAGCAGAAGATGCGCGTCTCATCGGCGATGTAGCCGTTGTAGCATCCGGCAAAGTCCACCAGCACGCTCTCGCCCCGCTTGATTTTGGCAAATCCCGGCCCCTGGGCAAAGAAGAGGGACATGCCCTTGCCGCCCGTGGGTGAGGAGACGTAGCTTGGCAGAGCAGCACCGGGACCGGCCATGAGGTGACCCATGGGCAGATTCTGGTTGAACCTTCGGAATGATACCTTGCCCTGGTGGCCCAGAACCCTCATTGTGCTCTCCACGGATACGGCCAGATCGACCTCTCTCATGCCCTCTTTGAGGTTATCGGCCACGGTGGCGATGCCAGCATCCAGAATGCGGGCGGCCTCGCGGATGAGCCGAACCTCAAAGTCCGACTTCACAGAGCGAACTTGCTTGATTGACTCCGAAATGTCGAAAAACGAGGTATCTTCGCCTAACGCTTTTTCCAGGCGAAGATAATTATTGTAAGGAAGCACATCAAGCTCCAGGCCGATTCTCGCGCCAGCCGGCAGATCCAGATCTCTCTTGAGGGACTTCAGGCTCCTCTGGGGCTGCACCGGCAGTGGCGACTCCTGCTCAGCCCTCTCCTGGCTCTTTCTGATCATCAGGGTGGGCTGGCCATCTCTGGGAATGTAGATCAGGCCCTCCTGGGCGGTTCCAGAGAAGTAGCCCAGGTCGGTGGACTCGAAGATGATGGCACCGGTCAGATCGCCCATCCGGTCCTGTAGCTTGCATATCCGGGAATCGATCTCGGAGCGTGGATGCAAAACGTACTCCATTTTATACACCTTGTTCATGGGTTTGAATCAAATTTCAGTATTTTTCAGTATTATTGCGGTTACTATGAATATCATTGATATTGCTATTGCTGCCATCTGCTCCAATTTCAGCTTCCAGATCCTCAAGGTATCTTCTCAAGACCGCCGTTCTTGCTGCCGCCATCCTTCTGCCGCTCTTGGTATGCATTCCCGACTCAAGCTTGAGCAGCTTCCTGTAGAAATGGTCAAGGTTCCATTTGCTGTCGTCCGGCTCTCTTGTCCGGCAGAAGGGATCATCAGGGTGATAGAACTCCCTTCCCAGAGAGCCTCCGGTGAGAAAGACCCGGGCGATTCCGATAGCGCCGATGGCATCCAGCCGGTCGGCATCCTGGAGCACCCTGGCCTCCAGTGTGACTGGAATGATTCCCCTGGAGAACCTGTGCACATCCACGGCATACTGCACCTTCTTCCTTGCCGCCTCATCCAGGCCGACTGCTTTCAGGAATGCCTCTGCCGAATTTTTTCCC
>JAQVZT010000061.1:0-7136 GCA_028708055.1 Methanothrix sp. | reverse complement strand
GAAATTACTGCCAAACCTTTTATAAGATCCGGTCCCAGTAATGCCAATTAATTCTAATGGTATCAGGGGGTGCCTTAAAATGTTGTCTAAAGATATAGAGTCGACAATTGCGAAAGCTTCATCTTCAAAGACCATTAAAGCGTTTGCATCATTATTGCTGCTTTTTATGATGATATTGCCCGTCATGGCCCATCCACCTTCCCTTGTGAGTCTTGCCTATGACAGCCAGAATCAGAGCCTAAAGGTTACAACGACTCATCAGGTATCAGATCCGACCAGCCATTATGTCTTTCGGATTGAGGTCTTGAAAAACGGAGAGAAAGTCATAACTAAAGAATATACCAGCCAGCCTACGCCGTCCACCTTCAGCTACGACTATCCTCTAAACGCCAGCAAAGGAGACATTCTTAAGGCTACCGCCTACTGTGTAATTGCCGGCAGCAAGTCTTCCGAGATTACAGTTGGAGAAACAAAGCTGAGTGTCCAGCAGGCCGGAGCTGCGAATGCAACTAACGCAAAGGCATCTCTGCCCCTGGATAAGATCCTGCTTCCTCCTGGCTTTAAGATCGAGATCTATGCGGATAATCTGACTTTTGCCAGATCAATGACTTTAAGCCCAAATGGAACGCTCTTTGTGGGCACACGCCGTCCATTCGAAACCCTTGACGCTCCCAATGGCTCAGATCTTTACGCCATTGTTGATAAGAATAATAACAACCACGCAGAAGCGAGCGAGATTTCCGTCATTGCAAAGGGCCTGAACAATCCCAACGGAGTGGCTTTCAAGGATGGTTCCCTTTATGTCGCACTGATCAACCTCATCATCAGATTCGATGATATCGAGTCCCAACTGGACCGTCCAAAAGAGCCGGTAACCATCAAAGAGCTGCCCCAGTACCTCATGCACGGCTGGCGGTACATCGGCTTTGGCCCGGACGGAAAGCTCTACGTAGCCATGGGAGCAAACTGCAACGTCTGTCAACATGATGATGAGATTAATGCCACCATTGCATGCATGAACCCGGACGGAAGCGAGATGGAGACCTTTGCCAGGGGCGTCAGAAACTCGGTGGGCTTCGACTGGGACCCGGCTACAGGGGAGTTGTGGTTTACCGATAACGGCAGAGACCTACTGGGCAACGATGTGCCATCGGATGAGCTCAATCATGCTCCAGCGAAGGGCCTGAACTTCGGTTTCCCCACCTGCCACTCAGGAAGTATTCCTGATCCGGACCTGGGATCGGATAAGAATTACACCTGCAACACAATGGTTCCTCCTGCCTGGATGCTGGGACCGCATGTTGCGCCTTTGGGAATGAGGTTTTACACTGGAATGCAATTCCCTGAGAAATACCGCGGTCAGATATTCGTCGCCGAGCACGGCTCCTGGAATAGGGATACACCCATTGGCTACCGTCTGGTGACGGTTCGTCTGCAAAACAATACGGCTGTAGGCCATGAGGTATTCGCCGAGGGCTGGCTGCAAAATGGTACTGCCTGGGGCAGACCGGTGGATGTGCAGACTCTAAAGGACGGATCAATGCTCGTATCCGATGACATGAACGGCGTCATCTACCGGATCAGCTACATCCCGTCTTGATGATGAGATCCTGTTACTGAGCAGGATCTTACCTTATTTTATCTCTCACAGATTTATTTTTCCCGCATTATCATCTCAGCCGAAATGGCAATCCCTTTCCAGGTATGCATGTTGACGGATAGCAGAAGTCCGACTACATGCCCATCCTGCACCAGAGGGCTGCCGCTGTCACCCGGACCGGGAAGATTGCCCAAAGGCAGCACGACATAGGCAATCGACCAGGAGGTATCGGAGATGCGGCATTTCAGGCGGCGCTGAGAGTTTACCAGCTCAGCTTCGCCCAGCTTCGGTTTGGCAAGAAGCGTCTGCCGGCAGGCTCCAAGGATAGGAAAGAATGCCAGGTCGGCATCGCTGGGAATATAAGCTACCTTGCTCGTCAGCCCGCCCACGCGGAGGCTATGCGTGCCTGCGGCGTGGAAGATATGCGCAGGGGCCACGCCCGCAAAAGCTCCTCGCCAGGGGACGACTGCACCGACCACTCCCCCCGAGCGGCCGGCGATGAACTGGTCACCGGATTGGATCACAGATCTTCATTTTAGTGCTTCAAGCGTATTAGGCTTTTGTTCTTTGGATGCAACTGCAGAGTCCTGAAAGCCTGGCATTTATATACCCAAGCACTTCAAGGCGGGACAAAAACGGGAAGTTGAAGTGTTCTTGTGAACTACCGCGTCCTGAAGGATGGGGACATCTCGCTCCGCCCTTCGCAATCCTACAAGTCAAATGGTGAAATATTTTGCTGCCAGTATGGCTATTGCAGGCGTGATCCAGTCATAGGACCCTACTATATTTTGCATCAAAATTGGCACGCTACCTTTGGTCATGTCAACCATATATTTAAATACTTTGAAAGATATTCATTAATCATGTCAAAAATTTTGCAGTATATGGTATGCACTAATATCGAATTCAAGGTGGCGAAGGATTCGATGGATTCATAAACTGTATAATTATTAAATTAAATATAGGTGATTGATATGAGCATTAAGAATAGATCGACTAAATGCGAAACCAAAGAAAAGTTTCTTTTTCGTGAGGGTTCGATATTATTGCTTCTGGCAGGAATGCTGCTTGCTATATTGTCTCTAAACAGCAGTTCGGCCAGTGAGAGCGTTGAACTAAACGATAGCACAGCGAATTGGAGCATCAAACTGAACAGCAGTACTCTCTATTCATCTGATCATCTTCCTCCGAATCAACATGCTGACCTAGATTCACGGCAATACATTAAAATCAGGATGGAATTGCCTTCCGAGAGGAAAGCGGCTGCACAACGCTACAAAGCAGCTCGTGAAGAGGCTATGGCCCATAGTCGTGAGGCCCCCACGGGCGTTGCACCTCCGATAACACCCTCGTTAGACCCGGGTGGCATTCCTCACTACTTCGGGCCATATCCAAATTATGCCAACAGTCCCATGCCTACAGGTTCCATAGCCAGCATCATTCTGACAAATGGCGGCAGTGGATATGTCAGTCCAACTATTGAAATCTCTGACCTCTATGGTACTGGCTCAGGCGCTGCGGCTGCTGCAACTGTCGCTGGTGGTGTTATCACAGGCATCACCATAAATCCAGGTTCTGCGGGAAGCGGCTATACTGCGCCCATAGTCAACATCATTGATTCATCCGGACCGGGCAGTGGCGCAACAGCTATTGCAATATTGGGTGGTACTCTGACGGGAGGAATTAAAAAATTCGTTGATCCGCTGCCGAATCTTGCGATGGCTATTCCCGATAAGGTAACGTATCCTGCTGGCGGAAAAGGCTACACATATGCTCCCACAATTGAGATAACTGATGGGACAGGAACGGGTGCTGCAGCTACTGCCCATTTGACTGGAGACACGGTTGCCAGTGTTTCCATCGATAATGGCGGGAGCGGATATTCTGCCAATCCAACCATTAGCTTTAGAGGTGGTGGAGCCTCGACCCATGCTATTGGAAAGGCAACGGTAGTAGGCGGCGCTATTACCGCAATCACGCTCTTAGGGTGCGATTATTATGAGATTGCATTGGTTGAATACAGCCAGAAGATGCATACTAATCTGTCTCTGACCAGGCTGAGGGGTTATGTTCAGCTGGATACCCCGTTTATCCCTGGAGCGGGCTTTGCATTGCTGGATGTCAAGGGCAGTCCAATCTTGAAGCCCGACGGCACACCGGCTATAGCAGTAGCGAATCCTCAGTACATGGGTCCAATCATAGTCTCTGAGCGTGATCGCCCGGTACGCATCAAATTCTATAACCTTCTTCCCAAAGGGGAAGGTGGCGACCTGTTTCTCCCGGTAGACACGACCGTTATGGGAGCCGGAATGGGTCCCGACATGATCATGGCAAGCACGGTAACGCCAGTAGGCGGAGCGGTAGTCGAGTTCATGACAATGGCCCCGCATAATCTCGCTCAAGGACAGCTGATTGAGCTGCACGGCTTTGTGCCGGATGCTTACAACGGAGAGTATCGCGTGCTGGACACGGGGCTAACTGCGAATAAATTCCAAATCCAGCTCAAGACCAATCCGGCACCTGCGGTTGTGACCATAGGACACATCATGGAGCTGTACACCCAAAACCGTGCCACAGTACATCTGCACGGCGGCTATGTTCCTTGGATCAGCGACGGAACGCCTCACCAGTGGATAACTCCAGCCGGAGAGACCACATCATACCCCAAAGGCGTCAGCATGCGTAATGTTCCGGACATGCCTGATCCGGGCGACGGATCGATGACCTTCTTTTATAACAACCAGCAGAGCGCCAGGCTGATGTTTTACCATGACCATTCTTATGGTATTACTCGGATCAATGTCTATGCTGGAGAGGCGGCCGGATACTTGATAACCGACCAGGTAGAGAAGGACATGATAAACGGCACAAACTTTGCAGGTGTAAACCTCAATCCACCGGTTAAAGTCCTGCCAGATACTGGAATTCCCCTGATCATTCAGGACAAAACCTTCGTCGATGCAAATACTATTGCCGCCCAGGATCCCACCTGGAACTGGGGAACGGCGGCAAGAGATCCCGATACCGGAAAAATTTTGAATGCCAATACCGGCGACCTGTGGATGCCTCATGTCTATATGACCAACCAAAATCCCTGGGATATAGGTGGCATGAATGCGTTTGGCCGCTGGCACTATGGACCGTGGTTCTGGCCGCCCACTACAAATATTGCTCATGGGCCTGTGCCAAATCCATATGTCGGACCCAATGAGCCTCCAATGATTCCGGGCGTTCCCCACAACTCCATGGCTATGGAGTCATTCGTAGACACTCCGGTGGTCAACGGCATGGCTTATCCTTACCTGGAGGTGGAACCTAGAGCTTATCGGTTCCGTATTCTTAATGCAGCAGACGATCGGTTCTTCAACCTGCAGATTTATGAGGCAGCCAAAATCATCAGCGGTATCACCGTCACGAGCGGAGGCAACAATTATGTGGATCCTACCGTCATCATAGCCGATACTACCGGAAAAGGCGCGACTGCTAAAGCAATAGTAGCGAACGGCGCAATTACCGGCGTCGAACTATTGACGGTGGGCAGTGGGTATACCTCGCCTACCGTTACCTTCAATGATGCCGTCGGAGGCGGTGCTGCGGCAACGGCAACCGTTTACACCGATTTAACTGAGGTGGGCATGGTTTCCGCATCAACTTGCGCAGGTCTGCCGAATGGCTGGCCGACAGATGGAAGAGACGGGGGTGTTCCAGATCCGGCCAAAGCAGGCCCATCATTCATCCAGATAGGAACGGAAGGCGGTTTCTTGCCCGCACCGGTGGTTCTGCCCAATTTGCCGGTAAACTGGAACTGGGATCAAACGAATTTTGATTTCGGAAATGTTAACCAGGGAACGCTACTCCTGGGACCGGCGGAACGAGCGGACGTCATCGTTGACTTCTCTGCATATGCCGGAAAGACTCTCATCTTGTACAATGATGCTCCCGCACCATTCCCGGCGATCGATCCACGTTACGATTACTATACCAACCATCCAGATCAGACCGATACTGGTGGAGCCCCTACGACCCAGGCGGGCTATGGTCCAAACACGCGAACCATTATGCAGATTCGGGTAGCTGAAGTCCCTGTGCAGTCCTACGATCTGGCGAAATTGCAGGCGGTATTCGCCAAGGATACGGCGAACAATAAGAAGGGCGTCTTCGAGGCATCACAGGACGAGATCATTCTACCTCAGGAGGAGTATAATTCTGCATACGACAGGACAGATCTGGCTGCAGATCCTTATGTGAGAATCTTTGAGAATAACAAGACATTCCAGACACTTGACGGCTCGACTGTGACCATCCCCTTCGAGTCGAAGGCCATCCAGGACGAGATGGGTGAAGCCTTTGAGACCGACTATGGACGGATGAGTGGTTTCTTGGGTCTGGAGGTGCCTTTCACCGGAGCCGGCAATCAAAATCTCATCCTTTATCCGTTTGCCTCACCACCGGTGGATATAATCAAGGGCTCGATCTATGGGACAAAAATCGGGTCGCTGGAGGACGGAACCCAGATCTGGAAGATCACCCATAACGGAGTAGACACTCACACCATACATGTGCACCTATTCAATGCCCAATTGATCAACCGGGTGGCATGGGACAATGCTCTTCGCGTTCCGGATCTCAATGAACTGGGATGGAAGGAGACATTCCGGGTTAATCCGCTGCAAGACACCATCATCGCTTTGAGGCCAATAGCGCCAACGCAGCCGTTTGAGGTTCCCAACAGTGAGCGGCTGATAGATCCGACCATGCCTGATGGTGCTGAACTCAAAGGAGGGCCGCTGGGATTTCAGGATCCGAGTGGCGAGCCGGTTACTGTGATCAATCATGTCGTCAACTTTGGATGGGAGTACATGATGCATTGCCATCTTCTCTCCCACGAAGAGATGGACATGATGCACGCGGTGGCCTTTGCGGTTCCGCCAAGGTCTCCTTCCGACTTAACAGTCACATTATCCGGATCATTGCCTCCGTCAGCAACTCTAAACTGGGTGGACAATTCCATCAGTGAAACCGGATTTCTCATAGAAAGGGCAAGAGATGAGGCATTTACTGTCGATCTGACTGAGTTTTCAGTTGGGTCGAATGTAGTAACATACACCGATGCTACAATAGTATCCGGCATAATATACTACTACAGGGTGAGGGCGATCAACGTGGTGGGCGATACTACAGCGTATCCGCCTCCCGCAGTAGGGTTCCCAAAGAAGACGGCCAATTCAGAATGGTCTAACTCGGCTCAAGGTCTTCCAGCATACATTGCCCTGCAGGCTGCCAATGGCCAGTATGTATGTGCAGAAGGCGGCGGCGGAGGTGCTGTTGTAGCTAACCGCAACGCTATAGGTCCATGGGAGACATTCAAACTCATTGATCAAGGAAACGGCAATGTGGCTTTGCAGGCCGCCAACGGCCAGTATGTATGTGCAGAAGGCGGCGGCGGAGGTGCTGTTGTAGCTAACCGTAACGCTATAGGTACATGGGAGACGTTCAAACTGATTGATCAAGGAAACGGCAATGTAGCATTGCAGGC
>JAQVZT010000427.1 GCA_028708055.1 Methanothrix sp. | reverse complement strand
CGAGAAGAAGTCCTGCCTCTACCTGCGCGACATCCTCTGGACTGATAGCGGCCTGCTCAGCCACTGCGGCAAGCCTCTCGGAAGGGGCAAGCTTGTAAAATCCCGGTATTCTGGAAGTCATAGATCTCAGTTCCTTTTGGAAGGGGAAAAACTTTATTCCAGCGGGAGGATTTATTTTTATGGTCCAATCCTCCCAATTCTCTTCACCCTCTTCATCCTCATCATCCTCTCCGACCTCTTCGCCCTCTGTCGCCGGAGATATTCAGAAGCTGGAGAGCGCTGTGGGAAGGCTCAGCCCCGTTCAGAAGATGCTTCTTGGAACTGACGGATCGGTAACCAACCTTCTGGAAGTGATCACTGGAGGCCCAATCGAGATTGAAACCCTGGTGCAGAAGGTCATGCCAGCGGATGGAACCGTGGCCCGAGAGCTGCAAATAAATCCGGGAGAAGAGGTCAATTTCAGAATAGTTCTCCTCAAGAAGAAAGCGAGCCGGGAGGCTCTGGTCTATGCGGTATCGCATACTCCTTTAAAGCGGCTTGATGCCAGCTTCAAAGACGACCTTACCAGGGCGGACATTCCCATCGGCCTGATCCTCAAGAAGCATCACATCGAATCGCGAAGAGATATCACAAGCACAGCCTTCTCCTCCGCAGCCGAGGAGCACTGCCGGGCCTTCGGCGTCTTCTCCAGGGAGATCATGCTCAACAGGAGCTACCGGATAATCCGCCACGGCCAGCCGCTCATCTCCATTCAGGAGACCTTTCCCTACAATAGCTTCCGGGATGAGCAGAGGGTTTTGATCCAGACGCCATCGCGGCTGCATCTCACGCTCACCGATTTAACTGGCAGCAGCGGACGGGTTGACGGCGGGGTGGGTATCTCTCTGGACGAGCCGAACATATTGCTGGAGGCGGAGAGATGCGAAGATCTGGTGGCCCATGGCGAGAACGCCGATCGCGCTCTTGACGCGGCGCGGGCGGTGCAAAAGCACCTGGGTCTGGGAGGGGCGCGGCTGCAAATTCGCCGGGGGTACAGAATGCATGTCGGCCTGGGCGGAGGAACACAGCTGGGAATTGCCGCGGGAAAAGCTCTTTGCGAGCTCTATGGCCGGCCTCTATCCGTGCGCGATATCGCCCGCATCATCCGCCGGGGAGGAACGAGTGGCATCGGCACGGCGGCTTTTGAGAGCGGCGGATTTCTGATCGACGGCGGGCACAGCTACGGCCCGGGAAAGGAAAAGATGAGCTTCGTGCCCTCCGCGGCCTGCGCGGGCGTCCGGCCGGCTGCGGTCACAATGCGCCACGACTTTCCCCGGGACTGGAAGATAGTTCTCGCTCTGCCGGAGATCGCGGCAGGTGCTCACGGAAAGAGGGAGGTCGACATATTCCGGGATTACTGCCCTCTGCCGGTCTCCGAGGTTCATGAGCTGTGCTACCAGATCCTGGTGCGCATGGCACCATCCATTGTCGAAGAGAGCCTGGACGATTTCGGGGCGGCAATCAACCGGGTGCAGGAGATCGGCTTTAAGAGAATTGAGGTGATGCTTCAGCATCCCGTCGTTCGCAGACTGATGGAGCAGATGAGGCAGGCGGGTGCAGCCTGTGCGGGCCTCTCGTCCTTCGGGCCGGCAGTGTACGCCATAGCTGACACCCAGGGCCGGGACATCGAGGCCGCTGCCCGCGAGGCCATGAGAGAGGTGGGCGGAGAGGTCCTCATCACCCGGGGAAGGAATGAAGGCGCCAGGGTTAGGACGGCCTAGCGATTGCAGCTTATAGATTATATGTAGTTTATATTTTGAAACCTGCTATTTGGATTTAAGAGATGATCAAATGAGCGATATCAAATCTTTGTTGGAAAAATTGAGCAATGCACACGGCATTTCCGGCTGGGAAGGATCAATCCAGCAAATAGTAAAGGAAGAGATTGAGCCATACGTGGATGAGGTCCGTCTGGACAAACTGGGAAACCTCATTGCCACTAAGAAGGGGGCGGCCCCCTCCGTTATGATCGAGGCTCATGCCGACGAGATCGGCCTCATGGTAAAACACATCGATGAGAAAGGCTTCCTCCGGTTTATCCGCATCGGCGGCTGGTTTGACCAGACGCTTCTCAACCAGAGGGTGATAATTCATACCAGATCCGGGCCGGTTATCGGCGTCATCGGCTGCAAGCCTCCTCACGTCATGAAGGAGGACGAGCGAAAGAAGATCATCGAAGCCAAGGACATGTTCATCGATATAGGCTGCACCAGCCAAAAGGAGGTCGAGGACCTGGGCATCCTTCCCGGCACTCCTATCTCGATTGATCGGACCTTCTCGCCCTTGCAGGGTGACAGGGTCACAGGCAAGGCTTTCGACAACCGGGCCGGGCTGATAATCATCATCGAGGCCCTGAAGAGAACCAAATCCAAATCAACCATCTATGCCGTGGCAACGGTACAGGAGGAGGTGGGTCTGAAGGGTGCCAAAGTTGCCGCCTTCAACCTGGATCCGGATGTCGCTATTGCGGCGGATGTGACCATCCCTGGGGACCATCCTGGCATCGAAAAGAAGGATGCTTCCGTGGAGATGAGCAAAGGTCCGGTGGTCGTGGCGGCTGATGGTTCGGGCCGCGGCCTGATTGCCACCCCGCAGGTCATCGAGTGGATGGTGGGAACCGCTCGGGAGTTTGAGATACCCATCCAGATCGAGGCATCGGACGGGGGAACCACGGATGCCACATCAATCTACCTCACTAAATCGGGAATTCCCACGGGAGTCATCAGTGTGGC
>JAQVZT010000426.1 GCA_028708055.1 Methanothrix sp. | reverse complement strand
AGAAGATGCTCAATGATATCGCCAAAGGCACCAACCTGGCCCACAGCGCTCGATTTGCCCTAGTAAGTTTTCTCTTGCAGATCAGTATGACACCAGAAGAGGTCGTATCACTCTTCCACACCAGCCCGGACTTTGATGAGGAGAGGACGCGCTACCAGGTGGAGCACATCGCCGGAGCCTCTGGCACCAGCTACAAGCCTCCTGCCTTCGCCACCATGGCCACCTACGGCAACTGTCCGGGAGAAGACGAGCTCTGCCGCAAGATAAGGCATCCTCTCAGCTACTACGAGAGAAGAATGAGGATATTCAAGCCACTCCTGCCTGAGAGACCGCCAGAACAAAGGACCTGAGTGGAGTATAGTCGACATTCTCCGGCCTGGCAAACAGGCGGACCTCATCCTTTTCCAGTAGCTTGAAGCCCAGGCCAGCGTCCTCTGCTGCCCGGATTTCTGCAAATCCCACGTCCGCCCGTCCGGAGGAAACTGCCGCCGCCACAGCTGAATGAGTTCTGGCGGTCCGCACATAGCGAGGATGAACGAGGCCCATAGATTGCAGGTGCCGCTCAAATGCGGCATGCAAGGAGGAATCACGGTTCCAGCCTATGATGCGCTGGCCGGAAAGGCTTGACAGGACAGCGGGATCTTTGAACACCAGGCCCAGCTCCCTTGGCAGCGCCCCAACAAGCCTCATCCCTTCTGCCGCCTCTTCCGGCCCGCAGACGGCTGCCAGGTCAGCCACCCCGTCCCCCAAATAGAGCCTGGCTCGCACCGAGCCGATATTCAGAAGCTGAATGCGCAGGGGCATGCTCTCGGCAAGCTTTTCCAGGAGCGAGGAATTTTCGCCCGCAACCACAAGATCAGCAGGCTCCATCTCACCAAACAGCTCCACCTCCACCCTCCTGCCCTTCTCCAGATATTCGACTCCCAACGGGACATCGATAATGCCATCAGCACCGGCCAGAGTGGTGATGGAGCCGCTGCCCTTATCCACCGGATAGACCAGCCCTTTTGATAGGCCCACGGCAAACATCTGGCGGCGTCCATCGAATCGCAGGGGCCCGGAGAGTATGCCGGCTACCTTCTTTTTTGTATGCCCATGGCCCAGAGAGGCACGGATGGCTGGAGCTGACAGATTGGAGAAGACGGCAAGCGCGCTGGTGGGATAGCCGGGCAGGCCAAAACAAGGCTTGCCATTGATCAGGCCGAAAAGGGCAGGCTTGCCGGGCTTGAAGTTCATACCGTGAAATATCAGCTGGCCAACCTCCTCAAATACCGTGAATATCATATCCCCGACGCCTGCTGATGTGCTGCCGCTCACCAAAACCATGCTGCACTCGTCAGCCATCTTTTGCATCATCGTCGCCATTGATTCCTTCTTATCAGGCAGGATGCCGTAGGAAATAACCTGAGCGCCACAGTCGGCAACCGCCGCAGCGATGGTGTAGGTATTTATGTCGTAAATCTGGCCGGCGGCCAGAGACCCGCCCGGGGCCACCAGCTCATTTCCAGTTGAGGCCACCGCCACCCTTAGGCTCTTCACCTTCACCTCTGTCCGGCCTAGAGCTGCGAGAACCCCGATATCCCGCGCGGCGAGCTTTGTGCCCGGAAAGAGAACCGTTTCGCCAAAGGAGATATCGCTTCCCGCCGCCTGAACGTTCTCGGTGCTGAAAACAGGCCGTCTGATCAGGACGCGATCGCCCTCCGCCTGACTGTATTCGATCATGACCACTGCGTCTGCGCCAGGCGGCATCATGGCGCCGGTGGAGACCTCAGCCGCCTCGCCCTGGGCTACGCGCACGCGGGGGAGCGCGCCCATGGGCACGGTGCCAGCCAAACGCAAACTGATGGGGCGGTCCTCCCTTGCTTGCAGGGTATCGCCGGACTGCACTGCAAAGCCGTCCTTAGAGGCGCGGGAAAATCCCGGGACATCAAGTGTTGAGACGATCTTCTCAGCCAGGATGCGGCCTAGAGCGAGCGCCAGCGGGACGGGCTCCGTTGCCGTGCGGGGAAGGTGGTTTTGAACTATCGAGAGGGCTTCTTCTAGCGGGATGAGGCTTCTAAACTCCTTACGCATAATGGGCATTTTAAGCAGGAGAAGATATAAAAGAATCCTCTCGCCAATCAATGCTTTGCGATAGATCCTGTTCAATCGAACGCGCGAAGCTTGCAGGATATAGATAGTGGAGATAAGAATACTTTGAAGGCAGTTAAATCCATGAAATATAAAGTGCGCAAAATATTATCGCATGGGACAAGATTTGCGTGCACATAATGGATCTGCCTTTTTTTCATGGCATAAGGCCAAGGATAATTGAATCCAGCAAGCATATCTTTGTTGTGCGCTTATTAGAGCTTATGAGATTGATCTATGTCGCTTTTGTCCTTATATTGCTTGTTATGGTATCTGCGCAATGTCGGCAGAAATCTGAGGATTGGCTCAATAAAGGCAATGCCCTCTCTATGCAGAATAAATATAATGAAGCCATAAAATGCTACGACGAGGTCATTAAGCTTGATCCTATGAATGCCGTTGCTCTGAACAATAAAGTCAATGCACTCAATGCTCTTGGAAGGACTGCAGAAGCAAATGCCACCATTTCCAAAGCAAAGAATCTATCAGAGACTACAGAAAAACTAGTTCGCAAAGGCAATGAGTTCTATGATCAAGGCAAATACGACAAGGCTATCAAGGCTTACGATGAAGCCATCAAGCTAGATTCCGACTTTGAAGTTGCCTGGCAAAATAAAGGCAATGCTAGATCGGAAGAGCGTC
>JAQVZT010000060.1 GCA_028708055.1 Methanothrix sp. | reverse complement strand
ATAGTTGATTGGCGAAAGTCGATGGACCAACCCCTCCTACATCCGATTGGCTTTCTCCTCCCTCCTTCATATCACCCTTTGTGAATTCGTTATTCTCGATTATGCCTGAAATCCTTCAGGTGATCTCGCTAACTCTGCTGAGTTTACACGAGCTGCTGCGACAGCTGCAACGGATGAAAGCAAGAGGTCTTTGCCACGATTACTTTCGCGTCGCCATCAATTAATATTAATAATGGGCATGCATATCATTATTCATATGCTTGAGATGGCTCTACAATCGGATTCTTCAATATCCTAATGAAGCGGGAATCTGCGCCTTCAGGACACGGTAGTTCACAGAAGATGGTAATACAATGGCCCCAAATAATTTCGCGGATAGGCTCATAGATGCAATCGAAGATAAGAAAAATCCTGCTATTGTCGGATTAGATCCTGATTTTTCAAAAATACCTGACTTTCTGAAAAGGAAGCACATTACGAAGCATGGAAAGACCTTCGAGGCAGTCGCACTGACAACACTTGACTTCAACAGCCAGATTATAGAGGCAGTAAAGAAGATCGTCCCTGCAGTTAAGCTTCAGGCAGCTTTCTTCGAGCAATATGGCTATTGGGGAGTATGGGCAATGGAAGAGACTGCAAAGGCTGCGGCAGCTGCAAAGCTTGTTGTATTAGTCGATGGCAAAAGGAACGACATTGGAAACACTTCCCAGGCATATGCAGACGGTTTCTTGGGCAAGGTTGATGTTTTTGGTGAAAAGAAAAGATCATTTAGCGTTGATGCATTGACAGTGAATGCCTACCTTGGCTCTGATTCAGTCACATCATTTACAAAAGTCTGCAAAGAGTACGGTTCAGGGATATTTATCCTTGTCAAGACTTCAAATCCAAGCTCATCTGAATTACAGGATCTGGAAGTCAACGGAAAGAAATTGTATGAAATAATGGCTGAGAATGTCAACAAATGGGGACAAGAGGTAATAGGTGAGCGTGGCTACAGCAGTGTGGGAGCAGTTGTCGGAGCGACATTCCCTAAACAAGCAAAGGTCCTAAGAAAACTAATGCCAAAGTCAATCTTCCTTGTACCAGGATATGGTGCCCAGGGAGGCGGAGCAGATGATGTTGTTCCTTGCTTCAATGAAGACGGAAGAGGAGCGATTGTGAATTCATCAAGAGGAATTATATTTGCTTATCAGAATAAAGGCGATGATGAGAAGTTTGCATTGTTCGCAAAAGAGGCAGCAGAACAAATGAAGAATGATCTGAATGCTAGCCTGAAGAAAGCAGGAATTCATTTGTAGGCAGTTATATTTGAGGTCATCGCGAGGATTCCTAATAACCTCAAATTCCGTTCGCGTATCTATAAACCCTATTTAAATAGCGGCTGCGTTTGGTTAGTTTTTAGGAATCCACTCATGTCTTTTAAATATATTTCAGCCGACAACTACAAATATCTATAACGATTATATAGATAGTTTGCCGCTTCATGCCAAAGAACAGGGTGGCGGGCGTACCGTGGGCTTAACGCATCCGATAACGCTTCTGATGGCAGGATCAGCTGCTCCCCCGTGAGCAGAATGCTGCCGGCCCCTAGAGCTGGCAAAATGGTTTTTCTGCCAACAGGAGGTGCATGCCGTCGTGGCAATGCATTCGGCTGCGAGCCTGTGAAGCTGACGAACCCCGGCTGGATTGAGAGTTGCGCGCCGTAAATGGCGCAGCAATCAGCCGGATATCACGCCAATACACGGTCGGGAGCATGAGTCGGCAAAAGTCGTAGGCTGTAGGGCGAGCAAGAGGCCCCGTAAAAAGGGTTCCTATAACTCGGGTGCTGCGGTAATAGACAGTTTCCAGCGCTCTGCCGCCCTATGAGCCCGGCTTAATGTCGAGCTTCGGGCGGGGTCAGGCCGTCTTCCATCGCGGAGATCGGCTCCTCTGGAGAGGGCGCCATGGATTGCGGCGTTGCCCTGCCCCGGACTTGATATCGCTTTTCCCCACAATTGCCACAGGTAGGGAGATATGCTCTCGATCTGAAGCGAAATCCTTTTATCTCGGTAATCGACGTATAGTGTATTGGCGAAAGTCGATGGCCCTACTTCCCTCCTACATCCAATTGACTTTCTCCTCCCTCCTTCTCATATTTCTTCCAGCTTTTCTATGCAGATCTTCTTTACACTGGGCTTCCAGATCTCTTTTGGCATCCAGACAGGGGCCTTTTTTGGCCTTGGTATCTGCTTTCTTTCCCCTCGAAATACATGGACTTTTTTGGTGCCCTTTTCCCTGAGCCTTATCTCTGTGAATCCTCGTGTAGCAGCCTTCAGTGCCGCTTGCCGGGGGGCTGTTCCTGCAAAAACGTGGGTTTCATTGCCCTCCGCGTCCCTGAGGGCAAAATTTCTCTTCTCAGCCATGATCGCCTCACCTTAACGAATATGATTACTCGATTCAATTAGATATAATATTAAGTTTTCTACAATTAATATCATGGATTGTTGAGCAAGCTGGCGCATTCGATCTTAAATGACTATTCAGATAACATAGACTCAGATCCAACTTTTGCCATTTCCTCCTCAGCACCTAACTGACCATCTGAAGCGAATCAAGCCAAAATTTCTGCGATGTAATCCTCATTCATTGCAAGATTATTATTAATATGTGTAATAATTTTTACGCTCGTTAATTTAATATGTAGCAAAGAGTATGAAACATTATTCAGGCCAAGGGAGACATTCGATCATGAGCCACGCAGCATCCGCATGCAAATACACCGGCATAGACAGGGATTACTCCATTGAGGATCTAGCGGCCTTTCACGGCCACCTAGGCCCTTACATCGTCCTGGGCTACAGGATGGGCAGGTATGCAAGGAAGCATTTCTGCAGCGATCCATTCCTGATGAAGGCGACCGTCTATTGCAAGGGCGTGCCCCCCCAATCATGCCTTGCAGACGGCATACAGATCGGAAGCGGCTGCACTCTCGGCAAGAGAAACATCGATATTATCGCCTCTGATGATATCCGCTGCCAGTTCTCCTGCGAAGAGAGAAAAATGCTCCTCACACCCAGGCCAATCAGCTTTCCGCCCGCCGGAGGAGACGATTACAGCCTGCTCATCGAGAAGCTGGCCGAAAATATGTACCACATGTCCGATGCCGATCTATTCGATGCCAGTGAATTTCCCGGCGAGATGAAACTGAAACCGAAACAGGGTTAGGACAAAGTTAGGATTAGGTCCAAGGTTAAGGTCAGGCGATTTGATTTGAGCGTCATCAATCTGGAGGGCATCTATACTGCCTACGAGGGAGGCGAGAAGGCAGTCATCAGAGATCTCTCTTTGCGCGTCGGCCGGGGCGAATACGTGGTCATAGGCGGCCCAAACAGCGCTGGAAAGACAACGCTGCTCGAATCGATAAACGGCCTTATCAAGATCACCCACGGCAAAGCAACTGTCTGCGGCCTGGACCTCTCCACGCAGGCGGATGAGCTGCGAAAGAAGGTGGGCTATGTCATTCAGAATTTCTATTTCGACCCGTTCACGCCTTTTTCCGTCGAGCAGGTGGTGATGATGGGCCGGTTTGGCCGTTTGGGGCTTTTGAACCGTCCCACGAAAGATGATCGCCAGGCCGTGCAAAAGGCCATGCACCTGGCAGGAATCGAGGATCTGGCCCAAAAAGCCATCGGCACGTGCAGCGGCGGCCAGCAGCAGAAAGCGATGATCGCCCATAATCTCGCCAAGGAGCCTGAGGTTATGATGCTGGACGAGCCATTCAGCAACCTCGATTTTAGCGCCAGAGAATACCTGCAGGAGGTATTCAAGGAGCTTGCCAGAACTGGCGTGCCCATCCTGATGGTAGCCCATGCCTTCGACGGGCTTCCGGACATCCCCATCCACCTGGTGGTAATGAACAGGGGCAGGATCGCCCACGATATGAGTTGCAGTGCCGGAGAGGTAGAAAGCATTGTCCGAAAGGAATGCAATGCAGTGGATAAAGATAGAACGGAGCGCAGGATAAATGCTGGAGCCGATCATACAGAATAACGTAGTCTGCCATGCCCTGGAGGCAATGATCTTCGCCTCCATCGCCTGCAGCATTCTTGGAGTCATCATCTCCCGCATGAACCTCTCGTCCATCGGCTTTACTATGTCGCACGCCGCTTTTGCCGGGGCTGCTGTGGGAATGTTTCTGGGAGGAAATCCCCAAATATCAGCCATCGCCTTCAGCATGGCGGTGGCAGCCCTGATCGGCCCGGTAAGCGACAAAGCCAAAATGGCCGCAGATGCTACGCTAGCGGTTCTCTTTGCGATGTCCATGGCAGTTGCCATCTTCCTGATCTCCTACATGGAGTACATGGGCCATGGCCTCTCGGCGAGCAACCTGCTCTTCGGTGATGTCATATCTCTCTACAGGGAGGAGATTTACGCCCTGGCAGCGGTCTGCATCCTTACTATTGTCTTCATCCTGATATTTTTCAAGGAGATAACCGCCCTGATGTTCAATATGAAGATAGCCGAGGCAGCCGGGATTCGCGTTAAGCTGGTATACTACGTCCTCCTGTTCATCATCGCCTTGTCCGTGGCGCTGAGCCTCAACATCGTCGGCGGCCTGCTGATTTTTGTATTGCTGGTGACGCCTGCGTCCATTGCCGGCCAGTTCTGCTTCAATGTAAAGAGCATGTTTTTAGTGGCGCCGCTCGCCGCTCTCCTGGTGAGCGCCTTTGGCGTCTGGGCGGGCTTTGAGTACACCCTTCCAGTCGCGCCTCTGGTGGCCCTGCTTCTCACCGGAGTATTTGCGCTCTCTGTGGTTCTGTCATTCAAGAGGAGAATAAATACCAAAATACACTGATGATTGAGCCCCCGCGATGATTGGGCACATCATGCGGGCTGTAACACTGTAATATTGCAGTCAACGGGCAGCTAAGCGGGTAGATATGATGAAAGAAAGACTGTCAATCAGGCAAATAGGATCCATCCTGGCCGGTGCCGTGAATATGCGGTTAAGTCCAGTTTGCGTGTACGGCTCCGATCGAATACCGGACAATGCCTTCTGGTCCTCTCAGATAGGCGACTGCCTGGCCTGCAATATTTTTCAGATAGCAGAGGGCCGAATCAGGGGTCCGGTCTATGCGGGAGATGAGCCCGATCAGGCCTTCTGCCGCTGCATGGGCGGGCCGGCATGGTTTGGATACAGTGGTTTTGATCCCAGGCTGCCGGGTATGATGTCCACAGGATCAGGGGCAGATAACCAGGATGGCAAGCACCTGAAGGAGAGCGAGGAGATTGCCTGCGAGACCTATCGCGCTGTGGGCGAGATCAAGCCCCTGGGAAGGTACGTGGTGATCAGCCGCTGTGATGATTTAGAGGAAGATTTGTCCGCTAAATGCATAATCTGTTTTGCCAGCGGGCGACAGATCAGAGACATATGTGCAATGGCCCATTTCGGCAGCCCTAACGTCTTTGGTTTGATTTCGTTTCCCTGGGGGCCGGCTTGCGCTACCCTGGTCACCTATCCAGCAGGGATGGCTGAAAAAGCTCGTGATTATCAGATCTTTGTCGGTCCGACCGATCCATCTGCCAGAGGTTGGCTTCCCGAGGATTGCCTGGCTATGGGAATGTCAACAGAGATTGCTCGCAAGATCGCCGGCAGTGTTGAGAGGTCGTTTCTGAACAAAAAGAGGTAGCAATAGGTGGTAGAGGCAGTGCCTCAAAGCCTGGCTGCTCTCTGTTCTTGGTGCCAGCCTTTTATGCGGATTATTGCTCCTCCCGGCGATTATTGTTCGTGATTATTGCACCAAATATGAACATACAAAGATTATTAAGTTATTAGTGATAATACTTAAATATTTAGTATTACTAACTGAGATTATGAACACCAAGATATCTATTATACCCATATTGGTGCTGGCGATCTTTCTGATCGTTCCTGCCTGCGGCCAGGCGGAAAGACCGGCTCTCAAGATCGTGTGCACCACCAGTGTATTGATGGACCCGGCCAAATACATCGGCGGCGATAGGGTAGAGGCAATCTCCATCGCCGATCCGACCCTCTGCCCGCACCTGCAGACGGACATCATCCCCAATCGCATCCAGCTCAACATGGATTTCATCAAAAATGCCGACATGTTCATGGCGTACAACGACAGCAACGACCAAAAGTACAACATGCCTGCTGTAAATGATTTTATAAAAGCCAACAACTTCAAGGCATTCGAATGGAATACCACCTCCAACCCATCGAGAGGATGGAACACTCCCACCAACTCCAGGCTGCTGGCGTCTGAAGTAAAAGGGTGGCTGGAAGAGAAAGACCCGGCTAACAAGACCTACTACGAGCAGCGCTGCAATGATTATGCAAAGACCTTTGATGCTGTCGAGCCTACCGAGTCGGAGAAAAAGCAGCTGAACGAGACAGCTGTCATAGTCATGCTCTGGCAGAAAGATCCCGTTCAGAACTGGCTGGGCATGAAGGTGGTCAACTTCTTCGCGCCTGAGTTTGCCATGAATGGAACAAAAACCGCTGCCAAGATCGTAGATGACATCAACGCCAACCCGGATAAATATCAAAACGTTACCTATGTCATCGAGAATATGCAGTCAGGCGAGCTTGCCAAGGGCATTGAAGAATCACTCAAGGACAAGGGAATCAATGCCACCCGTGTCATATTCACCAATTTCCCGGGATCTGTGCCAGGTGCAGATACCATGGCAGAGGTGCTGAATTACAACAAGCATCTCGTCCTCTGAGAAGCTTCATGCTATTTGCGGGAAAACGCTTCGCGGGCAAACGCGAATTTGGCTTTGTCCTGAGCGATAGCGGCGTATGATAACGGCGTACCATAGCGGTTTGCCGCGGTTTGCTATAGCGAGCTCACTAGAGAAGGCCTGGCGTCGATCTCCGGCACCAGGCTCAATTAACAATGACATTGGCCCCCTTCGAGCATATCTAAAAAAGTTAGCACATATCACACTAAACTGTATCAAATTGTTTTATATAGTAAGAGTATCAAATATTGGATTATGTTAACAGGCAAACTTGATGGCAGATCCAAAAAAGCCATTCGATCGGAGATACGCTACTTCGATAAGGACCAGAATCCCGTTTCCAGGGACCGAGCCACCTGGGCAGTCTTTCGAGAGGTGGACGAAAATGGTGTCCTTATCTTTGAAGCACAGGGATTCATTGATTAGAGAATGTCTGGACATAAACATAGCATCTTTTTTTAGTTACGCATCCTTTCCAACCTCAGATCTTGGGTTCAGCTTCACCCGTATCTCGTCGCCGGAATCCTGCCACCTCGCTCAATCCGGTGCTAAAAGTGGGCGATCAAATTGCGGAGGTGATCCGGCTGCACAGGGGCCAGGACAAAGACGCGGCGAAATCCGAAGCCGTGCAGATGCTGGACGCAGCAATGATTCCGGAACCCTCAAAGAGAGCGGATCAATATCCCCATGAGCTTTCCGGTGGGATGAAGGAGAGGGTCATGATCGCCATGGAGCTAGCCGGACAGCCATCCTTTATCATAGCCGATGAGCCTACCAAGGGCCTTGACGCAATAACCAAGGAGGAGATCATCAAACTCATTAGAGATATGACCGCCGACCGATCCATGCTCATGATAACCCATGACCTGAACGCCGCAGGAGAAGCCTGCGATCGCATCGCTGTCATGTATGCCGGAGAGCTTCTGGAAGTGGCACCGGCACAGACCATCCTGAGCGATCCCAGTCATCCCTACACGCAGGGATTTATCCGCAGTCTTCCTTCCCACGGCCTGCATCCCATAACAGGGTCAAGCCCATCACTCATCGAGCCGCCAACGGGCTGTAGATTCCATCCTCGCTGTCACAGGGCTAAGGATATCTGCAAAAGAGAGCATCCACCCATGATAAGCCTGGGAAAAACCGCTTCTGTGAGGTGTTTTCTGTTCACCTGATCGAGGTCATTGATCTGAAAAAGTACTACCGATCCGGCCTGTTCAACCGGCAATGCACTAGAGCCATAGATGGCGCATCATTTCATATTGATCGAGGCGAAACCCTGGGCCTGGTGGGAAAGAGCGGCTGCGGAAAGACCACATTGGGCCGCCTGCTTCTCAGGCTGATCGAGCCAACCTCGGGCAAGATTTTTTTCGATAGCAAAGAAATAACCAGGCTGAACCGGAGAGAGATGAGAAGATTGAGGCCCAGGATGCAGATGATCTTCCAGGATCCTGAGTCATCCCTGAACCCAAAAATGCGCACTGCAGAGAGCATTGCAGAGCCATTCCGTTTGGGTCTGCGAGGTAGGATGAACCGCAGTGAGATAGAAGAGAAGTCACTGGAATTAATAGATGCCGTAGGCCTTAATGCGGAGCATTTGAACCGGTTTCCCCATCAGCTCAGCGGCGGGCAGAACCAGCGCGTCGTTCTGGCAAGAATCCTGGCTATAAAACCCGAATTCATCGTTGCTGATGAGCCCACTGCGTCCCTTGATGTATCCGCGCAGGCCAAGATTCTGCGTCTCATGATGGATCTGAAGAGCGAGTTTGGCCTGACCATGCTCTTCATATCTCATGATAGGGAGGTTGTAGAACATATGAGCGACCGGATTGCCTTCATAGAAAAAGGAAGCATTTCCTGGGAAGAAGGTCTAAATTCTATCAGAGATATTTGCTGATGGCAGCAGAAAGCAATAGTATGATTGTGATCAACAGAGCAGGCAGATATTCTTTGACACTCCCCTCCGCCTCAGCTTCAGAACCGATCTCCAGACCTGATTTTTTCATCTGCGCTTCGTCTCTTTCGGTTTGAGCGCCGCTTTTTTCGGACTCATATAGTGCCCATCCATCTCTGGTCCCATTCAAAGCTGCATCAGTCGAATTGTTCTGGCTCAAATTGCTCTTGTTCAAATCGCTTCGTTCCTTCTCTGCGACCTCGATCTCAAGTGCCTGCATGATGGTACGGTATTGATTGCCACGCGCGTCTCGATAGCAGATCTCTTCCGGAGGAATGCATATGGTCCCCTCCCCGACGCAGCGCAACTGGTACTCCTTTGAACAGCTCTCATTGGGTGGAAGGAAGAGCAACGCATCGACTGACCCGGATACGAGTTCGGTTTCGTTAGGCACCGCTTCCGGCAGAGCGACGGATGCCCCCTTATTTCCCAGGTTGGTCAGCAGAATTGAGACCGTGGCGATCTCTCCCGGTTGCAGCTTTTTGGGGCTGATGCTTCGTTCAGCCTCGATCGACGGCCCAAAGACATTCACGACAGGCTCCTCTGAGCGGATGGTGTAGCTGTTCTCTTCCCAACGGTAGCTGACCGCCGAACTCGGCAGAACCTGGCCCAGTCCTGGCTGTTGAGCATCAATTAGATAGTCTATCGTCTTCGCTTCGCCGGGTATGAGGCTGAATTTCCAGTTCAGCGGCACTTCGGCTCGAAATCCGGAGCCGGTTGAATCCGATAGATCCAGGGCAATGGTCCTGTTGCCGGTGTTCCGCAGGGAGTTGATGACGTGGTATTTCTCCTGAAATTTCTGCGTCTCGTCTACACTCTTGTGCAGCAGTATGGGCCCAACTATGTGAAAGGTCGCTCCTCCCCAGGATTCGTAGGCCTTTCCATCTGGATCGGTGTAACCGGCATGGGCATTAAGCACCAGGTCGGTCGCCCTGGAAAAATAGGGTGCTTTTATATTGATTTTAATATTATCTATCTCTTGAGTGTCCTTCTTTTTATCCCAAATTTTTCCTGCACCCAAAGCTGAAATACTGTACATCTCCTTCACAAAGGGCGGTATCGAGGTCAGCTCTATCCTCATATTCTCAGCGTCAACGATTCCCTTATTCTCAATCTGCAATTGGATCCTCATCTCATCGCCCCCCTCGTATGTTTCCCGGTCGCCAGTCAAGATGAGGGAGAGATCCGGAGCCGCAGGAAGCTGTAGCCTTATTACTGCAAAAGGATCATCCTGGATATCTCCTACTACTATCTTCTCCACAGAGACCTTTACAGATTCGTTCCACTCAAAATACTCACCCGCCTGCAAAGGTCGGCGGTCAACATTGTGACCGTCTTCCTGCAGCTGCACAAGGACCTTGCAGGCATGACCTTCTTCTACGGAAAATTCGTCCAGCACCAGGGAATATCTATCCAAGGACATGGTCTCTCCCCAATGAAGCTCCCCGCTCATACCTTCATTCCAGACCACTGCCTGGGAAGAGCATATCAGAGCCGGTAATAGAGTTAAAAATATAATTAAAAATTTTGCCATATTAATGCCTCAATAAAAGATAGACTGCCCCTAATACCAGGACCGCATACAAATAAATTCTATCGACATCTTGCAGAGCATTTCCACTCAGCGAGCCGTCCTTTTCATCATATGAGGCCTTATCCGCCAGGATATTTGCCCTCTGCTCTGAATTGGATATGCTTTTTGAGGCGGCTTCATTTGTGCTGCTTGGTGCCTTATCATTTTCCTGATCATCCGCAGCGATCCCTTTTGTGGGGCTGGATGTTTCGCTTGCACTCTCCCTTTCAGATTTTCTTTCAGTCTCGTTTTCTATCTCTTTTGCAGTCGAAGCAATCGTTTTCTCCGCTCTGGCAGACGTTGTCTCAACAGACAATACAGCACTCGGTTTTGCCTCAAAGGAGACACCCTGGGGTGCATAAAAGACCAGGACATCGTCTCTTGCAACTATTATCTTTTTGGACTTTTCATAGTCTATCCTTGTGTTCCGGTCCTGCCATCTTACCGATAGATTATGCACACCTTCTTCCAGCTTTATCGTGCCCAGTTCAGAGGTGCTGTCCTTGCTGATCTCTTTGCTCTTCTCGAAGCTGCCATCTGCATAAAGGAATACCTCCAAGTCGTTGCTATTTTCATTGACGAGCTTCACCAGAATATCATATTTCTCTGGGGCCTCATGGTTGGATGCATAGAGATTGATAGCGGTATCATTTTGAATATCTTTGATCTCCTCCATCTCGCAGGAACTCTTGATATCCTCATCCCACCAGGTTATCTTGAAGAGATGGGGGCCTTTTGGGAGCGAATAGCTATCGATCTTAGATTCAGAGTCAGAGGCGAGCTCTTTGCTGTCCTTCAGCTCAGAGTCGATAAATAGAGTTACTTTAAGACGTTCATTGTCCTTATTGGAAACATAGACATGAGCATCATAAGTGGATTGATTTAGGGCAGCATTCTCCGGAGAGGAGTCACTGAGATTGCTTTCGACGAATAAATCCTCCGCTTGCGATGCGCTCTCCCCGGCACAGAGAGCAGAGTGAAATATGATGAGCCATGCTAGCAGCACTATCCAGGAGGAGATGTTTCTCCTTATATTTTCGGGACTCAAAATGGGGCACATATTCATTGGCCGTATGCAGAGTTTTCCCCAGATTCTAATACCTGCATTCAAATGGTGTATTCTCCTTCCTCAGATAAATACTTTCTACCAGTCAGCCATTGCTCGGTTAGATCAATGAGCCAGGAGACTGCAGGCAGGAGATGAGATTCCTCATTTGGAAATGCAAGAGCGACTC
>JAQVZT010000059.1 GCA_028708055.1 Methanothrix sp. | reverse complement strand
CCAGGGCTCCCCAGGTAATTGAGTGTTTTGACATCTCCCATCTGGCAGGAACCTTCTCAGTGGGATCGATGGTGCAGTTCCGGGGGGGCAGGCCGGACAAGAGCAACTACCGGCGCTTCAAAATCAAGAGCGTGCAGGGAATAGACGATTTTGCCTCCATCGCCGAGGTGGTGCGGCGCCGCTACTCCCGCCTCCAGGAGGAGATGCAGGAGATGCCTGACCTCATCCTCATCGATGGAGGGAAAGGGCAGCTCTCGTCCGCTCTGGCAGTGCTGCGAGAGCTGAGACTGAAGATTCCCATCATCTCCCTGGCTAAAGGCGAGGAGGAGATCTATGCACCAGGGCTGGATGGGCCGCTTGCCATCAAGAAAAATGAAAAGGCATCGCTCTTTGTCCAGGAGATCAGAGATGAGGCGCACAGATTTGCCATCGCCTACAACCGGCTGCTGCGAAAGAAGGCGATATCTGATTAAGCCAGACTCAGCTGAAGCTCTAATCCATTTGGATTCGAAGGAAGACATGCACGAATTATGAAGGAAAAAAGTTTATCATGGCTGAAATATCAATTGATATATTTAATAAAAAGGAGGATTAAGAAATGCCTGCTGCGACAGCATTTGCATTTTGCGGTACAGACTGCGAAATGTGCCCGGTTCATATTGCCACATTAAAAAACGATGATCAACTAAGGCAAAAAACGGCGAACGAATGGTCAGCTCTCTATAGGGAGAACCTTGAGCGATTCGGGATACAAAGCTTGAATGCCGAAGATATAAACTGCTTTGGATGCCGATCAGATCTTGGTCTTTTTATTGGATGCGCAAGCTGCTCTATTAGAAAGTGTTGCGATGATAAGGGATTCACCACATGTGCAAGCTGCGATGATTTCGAGTCGTGTAATTTACTGGATGCTTTTTACTCCTCTGAGATTCACCAGAGCGCAAAAAAGAATCTTGAGAGAATGCGGATGAAGCGGAGATAATGAAGTCAGGAGGTCAAACGCAGGAAGCGCTCCTGAGCTTTCTCCAGGATCTCCACTTCACCCGGTATCACTCCGTTCTGCATCAGGACCTTGCCGGCCACGATGGTTGTGTCCACGCCGCCGGACATGCTGTAGACCAGATGGGAGATGATATTGCTCTGCGGCCAGAACCAGGGTTTCTTCAGGTCGATGAGAACAAGGTCGGCCAGAGCGCCGGGGCGCAGGCCAAGGCCAAGCCTGAAAGCCCTTGCGGCATTTTCAGTGGCCATGTGCCAGATCTGCTCAGCAGAGAAGGCGGCAGGGGTATGGTAGGCATTTTTCTGGGCGATGGCGGTGGTCTTCATCTCCTCGAAGAGGCTGAGGTTGTTGTTGCTGGATGCTCCGTCTGTGCCCAGGCAGATGTTTATGCCCGCGTCCATCATGGTGTTCAGAGGGGCGATGCCAGATGTCAGCTTGAGGTTGCTCTCAGTGCAGCTTATCACATTGGCTCCCCTTTCCGCCAGAAGGTGGCAGTCTTCGGGGGAGAGCCAGACGCAGTGCACCGCAGCCAGCCGCTCATTAACCAGGCCCAGGCTATCCAGGTACTCCACCGGGCTCTTGCCTTTGCTGAGAAGAAATCCGTCCACCTCCTCGCGAGTCTCGGAGAGGTGGATGTGAATCATGGTGTCATGCCGGTCTGCGATCTCCTTCGCCTTGAGAAGCGTCTCCTCTGAGCAGGTGTAGGCAGCATGCGGCCCCACAGTCGGGACAATCAGTTCGTCGCCCTTCCAGCGGCGGATGAAAGGCTCCACCTGACCGAGAAGCTCCGGCTTCATATCGAAGACCACTCCGGAGAGATAGGCCCGCAGTCCCATCTCTTTTGTGGCCTGGGCAGTGGTGTCCGGGAAGTAGTACATGTCATTGTAGCAGGTGATGCCGAAGCGAATCAGCTCCAGGCAGCCCAGTTTCACCCCCCAGAAGACGTCTTCCTCGGTGATTTTAGCCTCCAGCGGCCAGATCTTCTCTTGCAGCCAGGGCATGAGTTCCATGTCGTCCGCATAACCCCGCAGGAGGGTCATTGCCAGGTGAGTGTGGCCGTTGATGAGACCTGGGATGGCGAGCTTTCCCCGCCCGTCGATGGGCTCGTCGTCGCTCTCATCCATAAGGTCCCGGCCTACATTGGCGATCTTTCCTTCATCGATGAGAATGTCCCGGCCAGATTGAAGATGTCCGGCCTCGATTATGGAGACGTCTTTAATCAGCATCGAAAGAAAATGGCCGCTAAGGGTATTAAGATTATCGAATCGTCAGGCTTAAGAGCTATTGATGCAAAGATGGCTCGCTGAGCTGAGGTAGCCAAGCGGCCTACGGCGCTGGTCTTGAGGTACTGCTCTCCTTCCGGAGGGCGGGACGAGCAAACCAGTGGTGCATCGCACCTCGTGAGTTCAAATCTCACCCTCAGCGTGATATTTTGCCTGCAAATTATAATGCAGAATCTAGAAAAAGGTCATGCAATTAGAACGTTTCTCTCAAAGTTGCCCATTCGAATGCGGGAAATAGGAAATCTTGAATGATATGAGGCTCGTAATTAATAGAAATTTGACTCGCGCACCTGTATGGCGACATTCATGGGTGCCAATTGTTGTTCAGGGCAGTTTTAATCATAGGGGTTTTCCAAATCCTCCAGAAACTCTGCGCCTTTGTACACCTGTCTCATAATTTAGCCTGATTATCTCCCTGGATGCAGGCCTAAACGTACATTTTCATTGCCTTATAAATGCCGGATCGAGCATGATGGTTTAATATGAACAGTGGCCTCACGAATATCGATGCTACCGTTTCTGCATGCGATTAATGTTTCCTGCATGCCATCAAGCCACGACCCATTTTCATGCCAATTCGGCACACTGCCGTGCCCGGCCGAGCATGATGGTTTCAATCAAATCCGCATTTGTTAATCATTTATTACGAGGAATAGCTTGATAAATAATCCCGGACATTATAGATCATATTGTCTGATTAATGTCCGAGGGTGTTTACCAGTCGATCCAGGGTCTGCAGAAAGAAGAGCTTGAATAACCACTATTTCCGGAAAAGCACCCCGAAAAGGTCCCGAGGAGATGAATAAAATGCAAAATATAAGATGGTTTGCAGTATCTCTGCTCTTTGTAATCCTGGCCTCGTTGTCGATGATGATCTTGCCGGTATGCGCTCAGCAACCATGCCCCGAGGGCTGCAAATGCCTGACCGTCGCCGGAGCAACCCAGATGTTCGGCGAGGGAAATTTCGATAGATGCCTGGCCACTCCATGCGGTGAAGAGAAGACGCCTAACGGGGTTGTGCCCAAATATTGCTTCAAATCCAAATGCCCCCAGGGATGCAGTTGTATGACTGAGGAGAAGGCAAAAGAGGCAGGATACGACCTCTGTTCCGGCCAGAGGATTCCCTGCGGCTATGACCAGAATAACCGGCCACTGTATTGCTTCTCGCCACCAAGCAAATGTCCGGCTGGCTGTACCTGTCTCACTGAAGAAGAAGCCAGGAAGCTGGGGTACAATAAATTCTGCGGGAACGTCAAGAAGGAATGCGGCAGAGACCCACGCGGCTATCCGAAATTCTGCTATCAGATTCCAACTGTAGAGTGTCCCACGGGATGCATCTGCGCCAGCAAAGAGGAAGCTGCTGCCAAAGGCCTCAAGGAGAACTGTCTGGATGCCAGCGGCAAGCCGATTATCTGCGGCACAATAGATGCTGCAGCCGGTCTGTTCAGGTACTGCTTCAGGACGCCTGAGCCTCTGAGGTGCTGGTACGACTACGGCCTGGGCAAATGCGTGGGCGGATGCGAGCCTGGAAAGAAATGCCAGCTGAACACCGTCATCCGCGACCCCAAGACGATGAAGGTGACATTTGCAGAGTGCCACTGCAAATAGGGAACTAATGGGGAGCCGGGCGCCTGGATTATGGCGGCTCCTTGGCCGTCCTTTTTGGCTTTATGCATACAATTGATCTGCTAGCTCAATTGAAAGCCGACGCCACTCTCCAATCAACAGATTTAAGATTTCATGATCGGAAAACCCATCCCCTATCCGCGGTGAGCCAGCATTTCCCAAGCAGGAGATCCCGGAGGAATGAAATGCCGATTTACATCGATATCAGTAAGTGCATTGGCTGTCGCACCTGCGAGGCAGCTTGCCAGATGGAGCATGAGGGCCAGGGACGGCTCAATGTGCATTATGTAGATGACCTGGCAGCCGTTCCTATCTTCTGCCATCAATGCGAAGCGGCTTGCTGCGCCACGATCTGCTCGCCTGGAGCCCTGCTGAGAGATGGGGAGCTGATGATATTTGATGAGGAGAAATGCACCGGATGCGGTCTGTGCGCTTTTGCCTGTCCCTTCGGTGTGGTCTGGGTTGACAGGATCGCCCATAAGTGTGACCTCTGCCGGAACCGGGATGGCGGGCCAGCCTGCGTAGCCGCCTGCCCGGCTCAAGCTCTGTTCGATGACTTCGAAGAAGCAATGAGAAGGGCCCGCTCGCGTACTGCCCAAGCATTGGCGACACCGGGAGGCGTAAGATGATCAAAATTGATAGCAGCCTGTGCCTGGGCTGCCAGTCCTGCTCCACTGTCTGCCCCAGCGAGAAAATAGTCAGAACTGAGGGGGACGGAAGGGTAACAGTCCGCTGGAAGAGCTGCAATGAGGAGAGCGATGAAGGGTGCGATTTATGCCTGAAGGCATGCCCAACAAAGGCTCTATCGCTTGCTGTCCGGGATGAGGTTGTACCTGAGAGCGAGGCATCCTTTGATATGGCCGTCTGCAAGATCTGCGGATCACGCTATGCAACAGAGCCCATGCTCAAGATGATTGAGTCGTTGCTGCCGGCAGAGATTCAGAAGGATGCAACCGGCCTGGAGTGGATCCGCGTCTGCCTGCAATGCCGGCGCAATGTGGAGGCCAGGAGGCTGGTAGGCCAAATATTGCCGGGGAGAAGGACGAAGGATTGGCGGTGCTCTTTCCTTTTCACCGCCGGAAAAAGAGGTCTCTACCCAGGACGGATGCGACTGCTCTATGACCTTATCGTATTTCTACAGCCGGCATGAATTTCTTTTTCTGAAAATTCATCTGCAAACGCTGACCAGCCGGCTGACTCCGTCGCTGGTAACCATCCCGATTACCCTTTGCTCTTCATCCACTACCGGCAGGGCGGAGATATTGTGCTCGTTCATCCTTCTTGCCGCTCTCTCCACCGGATCATTCTGGGCGGAGGTGACGACATCTTTGGTCATAATCTGTTCGAGCCGGGTGTACTTCATTGCTACTGCTTTGGATACATCCCAGGCGGTTACTATCCCCTCCAGCCTGCCTTCATGGCTGATCACCGGCAGGTGAGTTACCCCTTCTGTCATAATGATCCTGGCGGCATCTTCAACGCTCGATCCCTGGCTGATGGTCACTACATCCTTGATCATCATATCGCCTACCGACATCCTGGACAGAAAATTGCCGATGGTGTAGTTCATCTGTCCTGCCTCAAGCAGGAAGGCATCATGCCCGTAGTTTGATCTTATCTCGCAGTGCCGCACATCGATCTCACTCACGCTCAGAGCATCTGAAACCTCCCGGCTCTGATAAGGTGGATAGAGCCAGTCCGAGCTTATGGAGATGACCAGGAGCTTTGCACTAATACCTTTCAGGGCTTCGGCCAGGGACAGCTCTCCTTTGCGGGTCAGGTCGAAGTAGTCTATAGCTTTGGTGATGTAGAGATAGGAGTTGGCATCAAAGCGTTTGACGAAAGCCTCTCCGTGGTATCTCAGATAGCTTTCGACCTGAAAGTCCGCTGAGAAGATGTCAAAGCCATAATCATTCCTGCCCTGCAGACGCCTGCCGAACTTCTGGTGCATCGACTCGTCAGAGAGATAGGTGATATGGCCGATCATCCTCGCCAGGGACAGGCCCCTTGCCGGTGCCGCCCGGCCGTAGTAGTTGCCATTATTCCAGTCCGGGTCGGAGGCTATCGCCCGGCGGCTCACCTCATTGAAGGCGATCTGCTGGGGAGACGAATAGGCGCTGGTGGCTATGGCTACTGCCATTCTCACGTCGTCTGGATAGGATACGCACCATTGCAAGACCTGCATTCCGCCGAATGACCCGCCGATGACGGCGAAGAGCTTAGTGATTCCCAGGTGGTGCAGCAGCCTCCTCTGTACGTCAACCATATCTTTGATGCTGATCACGGGAAAGTCCAGGCCATAGGGCTTTCCCGTACTGGGATTAGCTGAAGATGGACCGGTGGTGCCTTTGCAGCCTCCCAGAACATTCGAGCAGATCACAAAGAATTTATCGGTGTCCAGAGCCTTGCCCGGGCCGATGATGATGTCCCACCAGCCCGGCTTCTCATCACCTTTGTGCCAGCCTGCGGCATGGGCATCCCCGGAGAGGGCATGGCAGATGAGTACCGCATTGCTCTTTTCCCGGTTGAGGGTGCCGTATGTCTCATAGGCTACCTTCAATTCCGCAAGCCTGCCGCCATGCTCCAGGATGATCTCTTCCAGGGCGTCAAAGCATTGGGTTTCTGCCAATCCCACAGATTTCTTTTTCATGCCACCGCCTTGGCTAGAGCCTGATCGAGGTCCGCAATGATATCCTCAACATCTTCGATGCCAACTGACACCCGGATGAAATCAGGAGTAACTCCGGTAGCTGCTTGCTCTTCCGCTGTGAGCTGCTGATGCGTGGTCGAAGCCGGATGGATCACCAGGCTCTTAGAGTCGCCTATGTTTGCCAGGTGGGAGAGCAGCTTTACCGATTCGATAAATTTCTTGGCGGCGGGCAGGCCGCCCTTGATGCCGAATCCCAGGATGGCATTGTATTTGCCTTTCAGATACTTTACCGCCAGAGCATGGCTGGGGTGCTCTTCGAGGCCGGGATAGTTGACCCAGGCGACGGCTGGATGACCCTTGAGAAATCGTGCCACCTTGAGAGCATTTTCCGAGTGCCTCTCCTGCCTGAGGGCCAGCGTCTCCACTCCCTGGAGGAAGAGGAAGGAATTGAATGGGCTCAGAGTCGGTCCAAGGTCACGGAGAAGCTCTACTCTGACCCTGAAGACAAAAGCTACATTTCCCAGGCCGGGAAAATTGCCGAATGCATCCCAGAATTTAAGGCCGTGATAGCTTGGTTCGGGTTCGGTAAACTCCGGGTACTTTCCGTTCGACCAGTCGAATTTGCCTGAGTCGACGATGATCCCGCCGATGGAGTTTCCGTGGCCGTTGATGAATTTTGTGGCCGAGTCCACAATTATGTCGGCACCGTAGTCGATGGGCCTCACTATCCCAATGCCCACAGTGTTATCCACCACAAAGGCGATGCCCTCGTCATGGGCGATTTTGGCGATCTTTTCAAAGTCGGGCACATCCAGCTTGGGATTGCCTATGGTCTCAGCATAGATGGCACGGGTCCTGGAGGTGATGGCTTTCTTGAACTCCTCCGGCCTGGTGGAGTCGACGAATATGACCTTTCTGCCTAGCTTTGGGAATGTGTAATGAAACAGCTCGTAGGTTCCACCGTAGAGGTTATTGGCGGAGACTATCTCCTCACCTATTTGCGTGATTGAGAGCAGCGCCAGGGAGATGGCAGCCTGGCCGGATGCTACAGCAAGAGCGCCAGTACCGCCTTCGATAGCCGCGATGCGTTTTTCAAATACGTCGCTCGTGGGGTTCATCAGTCTGGTGTAGATGTTGCCCAATTCCTTCAGAGCAAAAAGATTTGCCGCATGTTCTGCGCTCTTGAATACATAGGATGCTGTCTGGTAGATGGGAACGACTCTGGAGCCTGTAGCCGGGTCCGGCAACTCCTGGCCGGCATGCACCGCCAGGGTGCTTAGACCTAATTTTCTCTCGTTCATTGTAATCCTCTCAAATGGAGACTTCCTAATCACAATTGTTATCTTATTTATATTCGTCAATTTCTTTCATTGGTCGGCACAAATTCTGAATGGTGCATGTTCTCCTACTCATTATCTAAGCCTTGAGATTGAGGCAAAAATGGCCCCCAAGCTATGAACAGCTGCATATGACCTCCATCCATTCATGGCCCTGTTTGCCGCTTGGATTCGAATTCAGCCTTTAGAAAATCACAGGCCAGAATGAGGTTGGCGAGAAGCTGGACGACTGAATAGAAGTTCCAAAATGAATGATGGTTGGTATCAATACTATTATAGAAATAACCCAATCCGGCTTTGTGCGTCTTGGCAACAAGATGGACGGTTTGAATTACAGGATAGACAAGATGCTTGAACAAGCAGGATGGAACCATCGTCTAGATCAAGGTATTAAGAAGTGACCTGAAGGAACCACATGGACGAGAGACTCTACAGAATTATGGATGAATTGAAGATGAGCCGACTGAGATCAAATCCGCTGCAAAAGAGCGCGTAACAACCTGAATCCCTCTCTTCCTCATAAAGGAGCCCGGTGGAAAGGGCCCTGGCGGACTTGATTCCACAGCGTGTCATTAGTGATAATCCGTCTGCAGTTACTATGCAAGCTATTATGCGGCTAAATAGAACCCTTAGACCCCTGGCGAATTCGGCGGTCATTTACTCTGCCACCACCTCCAGGGTTTCCGGATTCAGTCCATAGAGGCTCTGGCGCGCATCCTGGAAATAGAAGCGCTTTTGAAGGACTTGTTGCTCCTCTAACCTGCTCAGGGCATATCTCACGGTTCTTGGAGAAAGATAGGTTTTGGCAATTATATCTTTTTGCGTGAGGAGTATGCCTGATTCCAGCACTTTGAAGACGAGCTTTGCCGATGGTGGCAGATGTTCTATCTTCGTGCTGGTCGATTCATTTTTGGTTTCAGCAAAGTCGATCCCTCATTTTACATTTCACCTGGCAAGTTCCTTTTGCGTTATCTATTATCAAGGTTTTTATTGCGGCAATATTGGATCTTTTCATATTATTTCCGACAGGTTTAATTCTCCACAGGTCTTTTTATCATTATGGATCAACATAGCTTCCCCTGTCAGCTAGTAAGCTGGGATGAAGCCTATATGCTTTCCCGGAAGCTGGCCTGCAAGATAAAGTCCTCTGGTTTTCATCCAGATCTAATCATCGCCATCGGAAGGGGAGGATATGTTCCGGCTAGGATTGTTTCGGATTTTCTCTTGCACAGCCTTTTGACGAGCATAAAGGTCGAGCACTGGGATAATGCTGCCTGTAAGAGGCCTGAGGCTGCAGTTCGTTTTCCCCTGGCTGTTGATATTCAAGGCCAGAAGATTCTGATAGTCGATGACGTCACCGATACAGGAGAAACACTAAAGGTCACAGTTGATTATGTGAGGTCTCTTCATGCAGGCGAGATCAGAACATCTGTCATGCAGCACAAGATCGTCTCCCCGATTGTACCAGATTTCTATGCAGAGGTGATTACTGAATGGAGATGGATTATCTACCCCTGGGCGGCTCATGAGGATCTTGTGGGCTTTACAGAGAAGGTGCTAGATAACCGGCCTGCGACAATAGAACAGATATGCGAGAAGCTGAAAGAGCGGTATTCTCTGGTCGTGGATGAAAAGGAGATGCCTGAGATCCTGGCTGATTTGATGGCGATGAAGAAAGCCGAAAGATGCGGGGATCGCTATAAAATTAGGCATGAACGCCCTGATACGAGCGAAAAATAGGTTACCTGCTCCATCTGTAATGCACAATTTCATTAGAATCTAAGCCTTGCCAAGTAAACTCACGCATTCTGATTTGTCAAGGTGAAATGCTTTTTTCTTCTTGACAACTGAGAGTATTGCCGCTATGTGGACCTTTATCTCTTTTCAATAGACCTATTGAGTATGTCAACGAGCAAGGGCGGCTCTGGCGCGCCTGCCGTCTCTGCAATTCATCATGATCAGGCTGGCCGATAGACTGGCCGGCTCAACTTAATTCAGATTGAGAGGTTAACTTATGGCGAGAATATTTGAAGATTTAACTAAAACCGTCGGCAATACTCCATTGGTCAGGCTGAACAGAGTCACAAAGGGACTGGGGGCTACTGTCCTGGCAAAGGTGGAGTCCTTCAATCCCCTGAGCAGCGTCAAGGACAGGATTGGAGTGTCCATGATAGAGGCAGCAGAAAGAGCCGGTCACATAAAAGAGGAAACCGTGATCCTTGAGCCGACCAGCGGCAATACCGGAATTGCCCTGGCTTTCGTAGCTGCATCCAAAGGCTACCGTCTAAAGCTCGTCATGCCTGAGACGATGTCGATAGAGCGGCGCAAGCTGCTCAAGGCCCTGGGGGCAGACCTGGTTCTCACTCCCGGAAGCCTGGGGATGAAGGGAGCAGTGAGCACGGCAGAGGAGATGCTCGCCAAAGATCCTCGATACTACTATATTCCCCAGCAGTTCCGAAACCCATCCAATCCTGAGGTTCATCGCAGGACAACGGCAGAGGAGATCTGGAGGGACACAGATGGCAAGGTCGATTTTCTCGTGGCGGGTGTCGGCACCGGCGGAACCCTGACGGGAATCGCTGATGTCTTCAAATCCAGAAATCCCGCCTTCAAGGCGATTGCAGTCGAGCCGGCAACTTCACCGGTCCTCTCTGGAGGAAAGCCCGGTCCTCACAAGATCCAGGGCATTGGAGCCGGATTTGTGCCTGAAGTTCTCGGTCGGGATCTGATCGATGAGATCATCAAGGTCGAGTACGAAAACGCAGTGAAGGCCTCCCGCAGTCTGGCCAGAGATGAGGGAATCCTCGCCGGAATATCCTCGGGTGCGGCTATCTGGGCGGCCTTGCAGGTGGCAGCCAGATCAGAGAACCTGGGAAAGCAGATCGTGGTCATCCTCCCGGATACGGGCGAGCGCTACCTGAGCACGGACCTCTACGAATTCTGAGATTTATCAGGATTGAGAAGCGATGGGAATCAGAGAAGATATCCGCACGGTCTTTGCCAAGGACCCTGCTGCCAGGTCGGTCCTGGAGGTGATAACTTGCTATCCTGGGCTGCATGCCATCTGGATGCACCGAATCTCTCACTATTTCTGGAGGCACGGATTTTTCTTCCTGGCCAGGTTCACATCGCACATATCCCGCTTTCTCACGGGAGTGGAGATTCATCCCGGCGCGACGATCGGCAAGCGCTTCTTCATAGATCACGGCATGGGCGTGGTCATAGGAGAGACCGCAGAGGTGGGAGACGATGTGCTGATGTACATGGGAACCGTCTTGGGGGGAACAAGCCTCGACAAGATCAAGCGCCACCCCACAATCGAGGATAACGTGGTCATCGGCGCCGGGTCCATCATCCTCGGGCCGATTACCATCGGCGAGAGCGCGAAAATCGGCGCGGGATCGGTTGTGGTGAGGCCCGTGCCTAAAGGCGCAACTGTGGTGGGAGTGCCGGGAAGAATTGCCGAGCCGCAGTGCCCGGCTATGGCAACAGACCTCAATCATGCGGAGCTGCCAGATCCCATGCTCCGGGTCGTCAGCCGGCTGCTCGACCGGCAGAACCGGCTGGAGCACAGGCTGAGAGAGATCCAAAAAGCCCTGCCCGGACCGGACGGCG
>JAQVZT010000425.1 GCA_028708055.1 Methanothrix sp. | reverse complement strand
TGCTCGCGGGACATGAGATCGATCTTGTTCTGCACTATCACGATTTTGTCTATGCCTGTGATGTTGAGGGCCATGAGATGTTCTTTGGTCTGTGGTTGCGGACAGGGCTCATTGGCGGATATGACCAGCACCGCTCCGTCCATGATAGCCGCTCCGCAGAGCATGGTGGCCATGAGCGTCTCGTGGCCTGGGGAGTCTACGAAGGAAACGGTGCGCAATATCTGCGTCTCACTGCCGCAATGGGAGCACTTCTCATCTACTGTGTAAGCATCCGGCTCCGGACAGCTTGGGCACTTTCGGAAGGTCGCATCAGCGTATCCCAGGCGGATGGAGATGCCTCTTTTAACTTCCTCGCTGTGCTGATCGGTCCAGACGCCAGAGAGTGACTTTACAAGGGTAGTTTTGCCGTGATCGACATGGCCCACCATGCCGATGTTAACCTCCGGCTTAGGCATCGCAGGCTTATCGGCCTGTGCCTTTGTTTCTGAACTCGCCTCAGATTTGATATCGGATTTTGCCAAATTGAAATCTCCTTAAGGATTGTAATGACCAGGAATTGATGGTGATCACTATATAAATACTTCCTGGCTGGCATGCCTCTGCCAAAGGTCGGTCGTGAGCCTCTGTCCGGGCAAGCGACCCCGGGGATTTTTCTGTTGCGATGACTGCCTGCATCCATTATTTTGCAGACTGAATGAGCCGGCACTGAACAGTTCGCGATGGGCCCGCAACAGGGATTGTGACCGCCATAGCCATTCAATTCTCAAATGGTCCCTGGGTGCTATTCCTTCCTGGCCGTATCCACTCTTTGCATGATTTCTTTGAAATTCTGCCACATCTCGACAGGAATTCTGATCCAATTCTTGGACCAGCCGGTGCATCTATCGCTGGTCACATATTCGCGGATATCTATTCCTACCGAGCCTCGAAATTCGGTCTTCTGCACCACGATCTCCGTGGTATCATTCTTCCTCAGCCGACCCAACTCAGCCATAAAGGATGCCTCCTGGTCTGCAAAGCCATCTGCATCCTCTGGGCGTCCATTGATTTATCTTTATCTTCAGGTATTACTCCGAGAAACTGAATTCTGGCTCGATAGATCTTGTTTTCCATTCGCCGCGTGTGAGCTTCTGCCTGGGGGGCATGAGCGTTTCAAACGGAAAATAGAGATCACAAGCATGGGCAATAAGCAATGACACAGGCATGGGTGCCGCATGGGCACAGGTGTTGCCGCTAAACGAGTAACATTTGCAAAAAATTATTATTAAGCTTCTCTTGATACGGATCTTTTCAGTGGTATATTTGAACTATGCCAAGCGGTTTATTCTTTCTGTCAACCACGAGGACTTCTTCTCCATCCTCAATTCCCGGATCAGATTCTAACACCTGTTTCGAGAACAGTCTGCCTCCGCGGGCGATGAATGGTGCTGCTGCATCCGATACTACTACCCTGCTCATTGGCGTTCTATCAATTTCCGGCATTGTTCGAACCTCATATTGCTAATTTCTAGTATGTAGGTCTTATTACGTAATAAGTCTTTCGATATTATTGCTAATAATGTCTGTGCTTTATGCTCACGCCAATACAAAGCCCCTTTTCTGAATGCCAAGGACGGGAAAATGAATCTGCGCCAAGAGTTTGAGTCAGGCCGATCCATAGATGAGCTTTTGGATCAGGCTGGCTTTTATCGACCAATGGTAGATGACCGTACGCACACAAATGAGCAAGCCTAATGCCCCAGATGGAGTGCACTGGATCGACCTGACACAGGGTATAGTTAATTCTTCATAAACATAAGGATTTTGGTAATACTTAATTCCACTGAGTTTCTCTATAATATTCTCCGCCTCTGCAAAAACAGGCACACGAAGAATGGAACTCCCAGAAAGGAGGTCATAATTCCCACAGGCAGAATCGCGGGGGCGAGGACGACTCTTGATAGGGTATCCGCTCCTAAAAGCAGCAAAGCGCCCACCAGGGCAGATCCTGGCAGGAGAAAACGATGGTCCCCGCCTATGATCATTCTGGCGACATGGGGCGCGACCAGGTCTATAAAGCCGATTGTCCCGGTAAAGCAGATGATGCTGGCAGTGATGAGGGAGGAGAGCATCATGAAAATCACCCGCGTTTTCTCTACGTTCACTCCCAGGCTCTGGGCAGTCTCGTCACCCGTGGCAAGGGCATTGAGATCCCATGATTTTAGGATAATATAGGGCAGGAAGATGACGAAAATGGCGAGAATCATCGCAACCCTTTCCCAGGAGGAGCGGCCAAGCGAGCCCATCATCCAGAAGACAACCTCATGCAACTGACCTGCGTGCCCTGCATACTGCAAAAATGATGTCAGGGCCGAGAAGAGGTACATGATGGCAATGCCTGCCAGGATCATGGTCTCAGAAGTGATTCCTTTGTACCTGGCCAGAAGATAAACGGCGAGGGCAGAAAGAAGGGCGAAGACGAAAGCGTTGCCGACGACCAGCCATGATCCTGCCGCGATTCCGGCGCCCAGAACGATGGCCAGCGCTGCGCCGAAGCTGGCGGCAGAGGAGATGCCAAGTGTGAAGGGGCTGGCGAGGGGATTTTTAAGAATTCCCTGAATTACCGCGCCTGAGACGCCCAGGCCCGCACCGGCGACAATTCCCATCAGGATCCTATGCAGCCGCAGATCCCAGACGATCATATCCGTAAACGCGGTAGCATGATACTGTCCGGGAAAGAATCTGGCCAGAATGCAGGAGGACACGCCTGCAATGCCGATATTCGCTTCGCCGAGGATG
>JAQVZT010000424.1 GCA_028708055.1 Methanothrix sp. | reverse complement strand
TTAGAGGAGTTGGTGCCGACGGTCCGCTTGCAGCTGCCCGCTCCGGAAGATGAGGTGGAGCTGCTGCTCAGCGAGGAGCTAAAGAGATCGGGAGCGTCGGCGATAGTAGCCACGGGAAGGTGCAGCAGGCGCTTTGCTTCAAAGGCTTCTCCAGGACCCGGCTTCAAAGACCCTTAAGGATGATCTGCCCTGAGCATAGCTCATGGTTTCTGTCCAGTTTTTCAGGAGTGGCTCCCAGTGCATTGCCGCCAGAGATCTGTTTCGGAATTCGGACTGATAGACATTGAACGGGTAGAGGCCGGCATTTCCGATGAATGGATAATAAAAGCTCAGAGGCTGAGAGAATGGGACCCTTGTGAAGAAGATGGGATCTGTGAAATACTGACCGATTTCTCCGTAGCTTGCCCTTCCCAAATAGCCGCCTTCCAGCCATTCCTGGGACAATGCAGTCATGCTGAACAGGGCGAGGATTAGGAGAAGAAAAGATGATCGATTCATTGGATTAACACCATAAGTCCTTCTTTGATTAGAGAACCTATAACTATGCTTTACAATTGATAATCTTTCCCAATAGCTGTGGATTCGTTAACTTCGAGATGTGGGGGGCCTTCCTCCAGCAGAAAACTGAGCAAGGCATCCCAACATTCTCATTCTATCTTCCTTGTATATTCTTTGGCATAACAGTAACAGGCAGCTATGCGGTTTTGCTCTCTGCAGCTATAGCTGTCACATCCAGGAAGGGCATGGCTCCGCCGGTGTACGTTGGCAATTTGCCATCCCACTTCTCCACGGCTTTGGTTTGCATCTCAACCTTTCGCAGCTCAATCAATTCGGGTGTGATGGCCTGCTTTTGTAAATTCAATGCGTCAGCTTCTGCTTTTGCCTGAGTGACTTTTTGTTGTGCCTCCACTTGAATGCGTTTCAGATCAGTTTCTGCTTTTAGCATTTGTTGTGAGGCCGTCACCTTCGCTTCAATGGCCTGGGTAAAAGATTCGCTGAACTTAAAGTCAGTGATGGCAGTTGATTCTACAACGATCCCATAAGGATAAAGCCTTTGAGATAACAATTCCTGGATAGTGCTGGCCACAGTTGATCGATTTGTGATCAATTGTTCGGCACCGAACTTGGATGCACTTGCCTTCAGTACCTCTTGCACGGTTGGCTGGATAATGCTCTCACCATAATTCTGTCCTAATTCGGCATAGATCTTAGGAATGCTATCCGGTCTCAGATGGTAAATTACCGCCACCTTGGTGTTGACCGTCTGCAGATCCTTGGAGGCCGCGGTCCCTTCTGCTTCATACTTCTGGGTTTTGACATTAAAACGCTCAACTGTCTGCATTATAGGAATTCGGAAATGTATTCCCGGATCGATAGATTCGTCGCTGACCTTTCCCCAGGTCAGAAGTACGCCGCGTTCTGTTGCATCAATTGTATAGACCGGCCCGAAGAACACAACTATGGCGATTGTCAAAATCGCGAGCAATGGCCATAGTTTGTACAATTTTATATCCACAATTTCTCCGCGTATTGTTGTTCGCAAATTAATACCTCTGCACATGAACCGACTGCTTCATTTTAATTTCAGCAATTATATTTTGGCAACCATTTTGCCGCAAATCTTCTGAACGCAACAGATCAGGAGAGTCCTTCAAAGCCTCCAGCACCTTCTTTGCTGCAGAGCACCTTTCTGCTTTTGTAGCATCGTCAGCCATATGCTCCAGATCCTCGACGTCAATCTGGCCCATCTTGAACTTCGTAACGAGAATGCCGGTCATAATGGCATCACTTTGCTTAGCTTTCTTAATCAATTTTTTCACAGCTCCCTCGGCCAGGAGATATGCATTTGGCCGGGCTTTCTTTAAATGGCAGGTAATGCACTAATAGCCTTTCCCTCCGGTTGTTTATCATCAATTCTCCCATGCTTACTTGCATCTCCTCCGGCGACCGCCGCCAGGCGTTGCAGAGGACCGCCTGGGAGCTGTCCCGTAATGCCCAAGCCCTGCAGAAGGCAGTCTGTGCGCCTGCAGCTCGCCCCACAGCACTGCTACGCCTGCGTAAGCCTTGGCGCTCGGCCACCAGCGAGCGGGCGCCCTCTCGCAAGCCAAGAAGTCCACCATTGAGGCCCTGGCAGCTGACGACAGAAATCCCGTGGGCCTCAAGAACCTGGGCGCCATTCTCGACCAGGCGGGCGATAGGTTGCGGGCTCTTTGCTACCTATGCCGCTTCAACGAGGGCGATCCCAAAGACCCGAAAATCGTGTGCTGCCTGGCCTTCGCCTAGGATGGCATCGAGCAGGTCTAGAAGCACTTCCAGATGGTGCTGGAGAGGGAGGCATCCGAGGAGCTGCGCAGTCTGGCCAGAGATGGACTTCGCTAGATTGCCGTGCCGGGGATCGCGTCTCTCGGTCTGCGCATGGGCGGCCGTCTTCTATCGCCTGCTATGCATGTCATTGGCGGCATATTGGAGCGAATTGCGCACTCCAGCATCTCATTAGAAATCTTCAGACTGAATTGATACCATGATTCAATACCACTATCGTGGACAAAAAAAAGGCCACGGAGGCTAAAACATTTCTTTCCAGTCGTCCTTCATGCTGACCACCAGCCAGCCCATCTGTCCGGCCAATGCCAGCCCGCTGTCCAGCTTTCCTACCGCGGTCGTATTGTTGTAGGCAAACTCACGGACGGGATCGTCGTGGCGGTTTAATAATCCCAGGCTGTATCTGCCGTAGCTGGTGGCGAATTTCAGCATAGGAATATCTCCGTCGGAGTTTCCGTAGGCA
>JAQVZT010000423.1 GCA_028708055.1 Methanothrix sp. | reverse complement strand
TGAGCCATTCTCAAAGATTAAATGCTCTACTCCGTCAAGAAGTATCACTGGATTTTTGCTCTGCTTTAAAAATTTGATGACAATATCCGCAATTATCTCGAGATTCATCGGGCTGATGCTCTGAGGTCCATGATTACTGATCCAGAAGATCGGAGTGGTTTGCAGAGCATATCTCAGGCGGATATCCTGAGGCGAATGCATGGTAAAGCATAATCCCTGCGCCCTGGAATGATTGCAGACTTTGCAGGTGCAGGGCAGATTGCATCTCTCGCAGCCGATGCTCTCGCATGGGAAGGAGTCGAGATACTCACAATCATTGCATCTTCCCTTCACCTGAGAGACAAAGAGCTCAAATCCGACCTCGGCCTTATGCTCCTTTACCAGATAGCTAGAGCCTTTGGTCAGATCGCGACATACGTGACTATTGAGTGGTTCAGTGGTGGGCACAACTGCATGCGCGATCTTGAGCCTGGCGAGAAGATTCTTGATCATAGCCTTTTAGGAATTGTGAATATAAATGTGCTTCCTCTTCCGACATCGCTTTCCACCCAGATACGTCCTTCGTGGGCCTCAATTATTCCCTTGGCTATGGCCAGGCCCAGGCCCATGCGGCCTGATTCTCTGGTCAAAGAGCTGCCGCTTCCAGTGTAGAATTTTTCGAAGATCCTCTGCTGATCTTTTTTAGCAACTCCAATGCCATTATCTATTATCGATACGCGGATATCTTCCGGCTCATCGGAAATTAATACCTCAATCTTTCCCTTCTTGGGAGTATACTTGATGGCATTGGTAAGGAGGTTATTGAAGACCTGCTTTATTCTCCTGTCATCGCCTTCTACCTCAGGAAGCTCTCCCTCTATGGTCAGAGACACCGACTGCTCCTTTAATCCTGCGAGGCGGCTGAGATCATCCAGAGCTTTTCTCGCAATATCATCGACCCGGATAAGATATTTATTAATCTTGAGGGCCTTGGATTCCAATCGGGAGACATCAAGCATATCCTCGACCAGTCGAATCATATGTTCAATCTGAGAGCTGATTATAGCCACCTTTTCCCTCTGGATGCCCGTAAGCTCGCCGAGCATGCCGCCTTCGAACATCTCCACATAGCTATTGATCACGGTTATGGGAGTTCTCAGCTCGTGAGAGGCTGTGGATATAAACTCTGACTTTATTTCATCATTTTCTTTCAGCTCGGCAAAGGCATTCTCCAGCTTGACGTAGGATTCCCGGAGTTCCTCTTCCAGCCGGGTAAGCTCGGTGATATTCTCCAAGAATAAGACCACTTTGCTTATGAACTCTTCATCCTCCTTGAGAGGATAAATCTTGTAGAAGTAGAACATACCACCGGGATATCTGATCTGATCGCCATCAAAAGGAACACCGGTCAGAAAAACTTCTCTGATTTTATCGATAATTCCGGTTTTTTCTATGAGCATGGACGGAATTACCCGGGACAGTCTCTCTCCCAGGACATCTCTCTCTCGCTTAGCGATGGATTTCGCATAATAGTTCCTATTCGCGTAGAGGACCTCCAGGCTCCTGTTCACTACAATGATGGTGCTGGGAATCGCCTCAATTATCTCTTCCTGATATCCCCTTACCGATTCAATCCCTTTCATTTATTGACACCAGTGAATTGATCGAGTTCATGAGTTCTTTTATCTTAAATGGTTTTATAATAAATTTCTTTGCACCTGCGAGGAGGCATTCATTATCAAGTCCGCTCTTGCCTACCGCAGAGATTACAATAATTTTCGCGGATGGATCCATTTCCAGAATTTTCTTCGTGGCGCTGATGCCATCGAGCTTAGGCATCAAAATGTCCATTAAAACGACATCCGGCAAAACCTCCGAATATCTGGTCAGACCCTCTTCACCATTTTCCGCTACATATACCTCGCATCCGTAGGCTTCGAATATGTCCCTGAATGCCTTAAGCATTTCCGGAGCGTCATCAATTATAAGTAGTTTCATAATTCACCTCCGAACCATGACATCTATTATAATCTGTTTGATCCCTTGATACCGACGATTACTATTTCTTTTTCTAAAGTTTATAGCTTATTAACTTTCAATTTTTGAAACAAATATAGAAAGACACTTGAGACAAAGTTTAGAAGATGAAAGGGTATTTAGGCCAAACAATGCATTCTAGATTATTGTACGAATGTGTCTGGGGAAAATTCGTACAGATGCGCTCAGCCAAAGCAAAAGTGTCAGACACAATGGACAGGAGTGAGGATAGGGAAAGCCTCCTTCTATCTATCTCCTGTTCTTTGTATAAAAAAAAATACAGCATCAATAATTTCAATTGAATAATAATCCTGGAGATTTCTCAGGATAATTCAGAAGGAGTAGAGAAATATGGTAACAGCAACACCGGACGCATCAAGTCTTGCCGAGGTTCTGGATAGGATTCTCGACAAGGGAATCGTTGTCGATGTTTGGGCCAGGATCAGCCTTGTTGGAATTGAGATTCTGACCGTCGAGGCCCGCGTTGTCGTGGCATCTGTGGACACCTTCCTGCACTACTCTGAGGAGATGGCCAAGATCGAGCAGGCTGCTATCGGCGCCGCACCAAAGGTTCCCGCTTGAATCTGAAAATGCAATTAACTGAACAAATACTAAAGGAGTGAATCAAAATGGTAACCGCTACCCCTGATGCATCAAGTCTTGCCGAGGTTCTGGATAGGATTCTCGACAAGGGAATCGTTGTCGATGTTTGGGCCAGGATCAGCCTTGTTGGAATTGAGATTCTGACCGTCGAGGCCCGCGTTGTCGTGGCATCTG
>JAQVZT010000422.1 GCA_028708055.1 Methanothrix sp. | reverse complement strand
TGCCCTTAAGCCGATCGGTGGAAACGAAATTGGGAAGTTTTACTATACAGTCTATCTCGATTTGTGGATTGATGAGATAACAGCAAGTGAAGAACCGGCCCTTAATAACAACGATGATATCAAAATCTGCACATCTGTCAGACACAGGATTCAATGGCGAGTCAAAGCAAAAGAATGGAGATTTCCTGATGTGCCAATAATTGGAACACAAGCGGACCATCATTATGTCATACTTGCCAAGATAAAAAGATCAACAAATGGCATTACTGACAACGATATCACAGACCTCAGATCAACCTGGCGCTCCCTTGAAGGCACGGAGCAGCGATTCAAGAGCATTATAAACGAACTGCTTAGAGGAAATATCCCATCTGAGCCTGCGATCAGCTTAACTCCTGATCAAATTGAACTGATTAACATTAAAGAGGATAGCCTGCATAATGTATATCTATTTTATAACAATGGTACTATCACCTATTTCAGGACCAATGTGAATGATAAATGGCAGGAAGCCGCACCAATGGATGAACAAATGAAAATAGATGAGACTATTACATTTGCTGATAATTCTGGAATCTTGTGGCTATTCAAGACCAGTGATTCTTCACTCAAATGTTTTAAGTTTGTTTCAGGAATCTCCGATAAAGGCAATATATTAAAGCAAGGGATTGGCTTATCTGCGCCAAGTTTCTTCTGCGATTCAATAGGCAATACATTGGCATTTTGGCAAGAAAAATTAGGAGGAAAATTTGTATTATCCTCCAAGGCATTCATTTTAAAATCAAGAAAGTGGGGAAATCTACTTGACCGGATCGATTTACCTTCGCCTATAAAGAACGATGAGCGACTGCAAGTATTGATAGACCACAGAGACAGAATTTATCTCTTTTGGATTGCCTCTGATAATAGTATCTACCGCACTAGAAGCATTGGATTCAAACCATTAGAGACTCCCGAGAAGATTCAGCCGCTTTCTATGGGCATTAGGTCCAAACTTCAGGCTGCAATCGGTAAAGATGGAAAGATATGCATCTTTTGGCTGGAAAGGTCTTCGCATTCAATAGGCTACAAATCTATATTTGGTACGATCTGGGACCCAGCAAACAACAAATCGGAAGAACCGGACAAGGTTGACGAAATATCAGAGTTAGCTGATACGCCAAAGATAGCATTAGAGAGCAAGGGTCGAGTGTGGTTGTTCTGGAAAGTGACACCATCCAGCAGTATATTGTATAAAAATAGCGATGACTGGAGTAAGGGCCCATTTGTACTCATAGAGTATAGCACTGGATGCTATAGCATATTTATAGATGCTCAAGATGTCTTATGGGTGCTGTTTCAGAAAGAGGCATCAAAAAATATCTGGTGCAAGAGATTCATAAATGGTGAGTGGATGAGCGAGATGCGCCTGCTTGGCGATGAGACTGCCAAGATTCGGATTGATATGCTAAATGGACAGCATGGAGACAATTGGCTATTCTGGCAAGACCAGAATATTGTAAATTCATCTGATAAATCCGAAAATATATGGTGTAAAAAATGCTATGGTGCCTTATGATAAATTAGCAGGCCATGAATCCTGCCTTTCGCATCTCCGCTGCGAGCTGCATAGGCTTGACTCAATGCTGCACCTACAAGTTATCAGATTCCGTCGTGAGGGCAGCGATGATTTCAAGGGCCTGTACATCTCCGAGCAAGAAATCGATGAGATAATCCAGGATAAACCAAAGCCTGTAGTGGATAGCCGAATCATCGCCCTTGAGAATCTCCTGGATGAGAAAAGCCTGGAGGTTGAGATCAGCAGGAGAAAAGGCAAAAAGCAGGGGATTTTTCTGGGCCTGCCGGACCTGGCAGATGCCTTCCACCTCGACCCTTTTGAGACGGATGCCTTTCTTATTAGTATGGCACCGGAGCTGGACAGAAAGTACGGAAAGCTCTACGCCTATCTCCAGGATGATGTAACAAGAAAAGAGCCCAGCATGAGCCTCATCCTCGACCTGCTCTGCAGCACCTGGGAAGAGAAGATGAAGGCCAGAAAGTACTTTGATCCAGACGGCGCTTTATTCAAGTATCATCTGATCAGATTCGCTGAGGAAAGAAAAAGCGAGCCGCCCATGCTTTCCAGGCCCCTTGCAGCAGATGGCAAGGCGATCAGCTATGTCCTGCGGCCAGGCGGGCAGTGCGATGTGGAGACGCTTTCTTCTGAAGTGGCAATATGGCCCGATGAAACAATAAAGAAGATGCTCAACCTCATAGAGCATATCAAGTCCACCGGAAGCGGATTGATATCTTTGATCGGCCCCTATGGTGCGGGAAAGAGAGAAGCGGCAAAGTTCATCTGCAAGGGTTTGAGCATAGGGATCAAGTCGATAGATCTGGATGTGCTGGCATCAAAGGAGAAGGGATTTGAAGCTGCTCTTGCATACGATCTCAGGGATGCGCTCCTGGAAAGGTCGGCTGCGTATCTCAGCCGTTTTGAGGTCCTGAACGGCCCAGAAGCGGCCAGGTCAGAAGCCGCCATAAATGCCGAATTTAAAAATATCATTACCAAGGCTCTGGATGGATTTCCTGGAATAGCATTTCTTGCTCACGATGAGCCACTTAATTTGGATGCAAGGCTTCATAGGGCTCACTACAGAATAGATATTCCCCTTCAAAGCTACCATATGCGCAGCCGTGTCTGGCAGAGCTACTTAAATGGAAAATTCCATGATGATCAGATCAGTGAGCTGGCGGCCAAATTCAAATTCACAGCAGGTCAAATAGGGGATGCCGTAAAAGAGTCCCGGAACCT
>JAQVZT010000421.1 GCA_028708055.1 Methanothrix sp. | reverse complement strand
GCTCCCGCTTATCCTCGGTTGGCCATATCGCTTCTGATTTTCTTTCTATGAGCCAGAATTTTAGCCCTGTGGATGAGCTTTTGAGTGCGCTGGATCATTCTCACGCTTTTCCTTTGCGCATGCCATCTTAATTTTATATTATGATTATTGTTTCTTGAACTTTCATACCAGTTTCTTTTTGTCTGCATGAGCGCCGGGCGGACTTCATCCCTTATCTTCCTTCTATGAGCAGTCACCTGGGCATGCTGACGTCTCCTGTTGTCCAGAACCTTTTGGCTAAGAGGGGTCATTTTAAATCATCTCCATAATATCATTCTTTTTTATTCCCAAATCCGATCTTCACTCGTCCATGGTAAATTGCTCGAATGAATCCGGAATACTCCAGAGATCCCGAAAACGGCCGCTGGGACTCATCGTTCTCGTCCATCTCCATAAGCATCTGCCAGAACCGCCCTGCATTTCCTGCCGGCAGAGCTTTGGCGTTTTCCGATTCATCAGCCATGTACTATCCCAGTATGTCAATCCTTGAGCCCAGGTCCATCTCCAGAACCTTCTGAGCCACATCCAGCTTATGCAGCAGCCTGGAGTTCGTCTGTTCGTATTCCTGGCGATCGATCTCTCCAAATTCATAAAGCAGACGGGTCTCCTTAATTTGATCTCTTATCTTTTCCGGATTGTAATATCCTTTCAAGGCGTACTTTTGGATCTGCTCCAAAGTCCAGATCATATCCAGCCCGGGAACGGAGATTCCAATCGACCGCAGAACGATATCATCTATTATGAACATCTATCTGAAACCCCTTCGTTTGCCTCCTAGGATATGAATGTCTACAAAGTTGTAGGCAGGCCAGGGGCCTGAGTATTGCACCTTCATATCAGGATATTTTTCTTTGAGCCTGCCCACCTCTGCAGAAAACCCATCCATTGCAGACCTTTCCACCAGAAAAGTGCTATTCAATATCAATCGATCCGAAAAGAGCTTCAGTCTTTTGCTATCCGATGAGACCGTCAGGAGATTGTTCAGAAAATCGGCGCTGCATTCTTCCCTTTGGGTGCTGTCCATGGATTCCTTAACTTTGGGAATAAATACCTTGATTCCCAGCTCCACCCTGCCGTCGATAATCGGCCTTGCCTTTTGCATGGCCTGATAGCCGGCACTCATGGCGATTTGCAGAAGCTTCTTGCTCTTGAATGCCATGCCGAAGGCCACGGGAATTATGCTGTACTCTTGCATCACCTTTTCGACCACATTCCTGTGGATTTCTACTTCCTCTTCATTAACAGCATAATCCCTGTAGGGCACATCGCTCACAACAGGACTGAGGTCTCTGTAATCCATGGTATAGACTTCACTTCCATCAAAACCAAGGTTCCCAAAGCTCTTTCTCTCCGTGATGGGCGAAGGGATGACGCAATAGACGTACCTGCCCAGCAAATCAGGAACATCCTTCTCCGCTTTGCGAATCCTTCTTACCAAGGAGCTACACCTCTTCCTCGATCATCTCCATGTCCGATCTTCTGCGCAGCATTATCCTCTTGTAGCCAAGAAGCTCCCCATCGAGGTCGAATCTCATCTCGTACCTGCCAATGATATCCTGTGTATCTGGTACAGATTTTCTTTCCAGAATCTCGATCTCAGCCACCCAGCCTTCCGCATCCTTGTTAAGGCTGATTACGCTTTCGACCTTTTTCTTAAGCATCGTCTCCGCAGCTTGGTTTGCTGACTCTAGAATCTCCTGAATCTTTGGCTTACCGCTCATGTGCTGTCACCTGTGGTGTGTAGATAGAGAACTCTCCATCGATGGGGACGACTTCTACGCCCTTTCCCTCTAATTCATGAATCCTCTCTTTCAATTTATATTTATCTACATCGTCAGCCAAATGATAATAGCGAAGGAAAGATGCAAGCCTGTGTCTTCGCGCTTTTACGGCATCTCTACCCAGGGCTTCCTCCTCAAAAGTTCCATCTGGTTTGAGGGTAAAATAAAAAGTTGCCCCGATCTGCCTGCCATCCTGCATTCGGGCTCTTATGACCAGGGCATCCGTCTCATTGAATGCGATTCCAGGAGGCTTCTTGCGGAATAGCTGGCTTATCTTGTAGACTCCTGCCTCTTCGACTACCGCGGTTAATGGTGGCATATTCGATTCCTGGAGAGACTCAGTCAGCCGAATCTCTGACCAGCCTCTTCTTCTCTTCCATATCCTTTGGCGAGCAAGTCTTATTGGCTATGACATCGATGCACATCTGCTGGAAATCTATCTTCATATCTTCTCTGTCATTCAGAGTCTGCATTCCCTTGGCGATCATGATGCATGCTCTGGTTCCGGGCTTCTGGGAATCAGGAAGCTTGTTTCTGATCGATCTTATCGTCTTCACAATTTTCTCGGCCTTTTCCCGGGAGATTCCCGTATGCTCCATTACAATTCGGACCTCAGTGTCCTGGCCGTAGTAGTCGGCATATATGCCCACCATCCGATCAAGCAGCGCATCCTGCGGCCGGTGAATTCCGGCATATTCAATGGAATTGCTGGTGAGGATGGCTCTGAAATCTGGATGGACTTTTATGTACCTTTCCTCGCCGAATTTAGTCGGAAGTTCCAGAATGCCTTCCTCAAAGACGGATAGAAGAACGTTATTTGATGCCGGCTTTGTTCTGGAGAACTCGTTGTAGATGAGGGTATATCCATATTTGCAGGCCAGAGATAGAGGATTGTCGACCCACTCGATCTTCATAGTATCTCTCGTCTTGAAGACATTGTGGACATAGTTGTCTCTAACGCTCTCGCTCTCCATCTGAGAATAGCCGC
>JAQVZT010000420.1 GCA_028708055.1 Methanothrix sp. | reverse complement strand
CTGAAGGCAGGAGAGAACATCCGCCTCAAGGACCTGTGCAACATAGAGATCACAAGCCTCGAACCGGCCCGGGCGCGGTTCGTGGGCAAGGACATGGGCAAGAGGACCAGGATCATTCACTGGGCGCCACTGGACGGGCCGAAGGTACGGGTCCTCAAGCCCGACGGTGTGGACGAGGGCGTGGGCGAGGCAGGCATCGCCGAGGAGTTGGGAAAGGTGGTGCAGTTCGAGCGGTACGGGTTTGTGCGGGTAAATTCTGTGGGGGAGACGATTGTGGCGAACTTTGCGCACAGATAAAATTTATATTTTTTCCGTTGTGGTTTTGTCAATCATACTCAGCTACATCCTCCACTCAGCCAACTTCTTCTCAACTCTGGCAGCCACAGGGCTTTCGATCTGCTTGTAAATCAGCAGTGCGCTCTCTGCTTTCTTGATGGCCTCGGATGGCTTATCGAGGTTATGCAGAGCCAGACTCATATTCCAGAGAGCGTTTCCTTCGCCTTTTCGGTCTCCGATCTCGCGTGAGATGACCAGCGCCTGCTCGTGGTACTCGAAGGCCTTGCGTGTGTCTCCCAGGTTGGCGTAGGCCATGCCCATGTTGCCCAGCGCATTGCCTTCGCCCCTTCGGTCCCCGATCTCGCGGTCTATGACCAGCGCCTGCTCGTAGTACTCGATGGCCTTGCGTGTGTCGCCCAGGTTGGCGTAGGCCAGGCCCATGTTGCCCAGATCATTCCCTTCGCCCCTTCGGTCCCCGATCTCGCGGTCTATGACCAGCGCCTGCTCGTAGTATTCGATGGCCTTGCGTGTGTCGCCCAGCGCGGCGTAGGCGCTGCCCATGTTGCCCAGATTAGCCCCCTCGCCCCTTCGGTCCCCGATCTCGCGGGCGATGGCCAGCGACTGCTCGTGGTACTCGATGGCCTTACGCGCATCTCCCAGAGCAGCGCTGGTCAGGCCTAAAAGATTCAGAAATGCTGCTTCATCATAGCTTGCCTTATTGGAGCGTGCTGCCTGCAATCCTGTCTGCAAGAGGGAGACTCTTTCCTCCCAATGCCCTTGCAGACCCAGATAATCTTTGATAGCCCAGGTGAGAGTGCGCACCTCTCCCCACAGCTCGGCCTTATTGCAGGCTGATTGAACTGCCAGGATATGATCTCTCTGTGAGTCCAGTAGAGAGTAGCCTGATAATCCATTTTTCGTCTGCTCTCTACTGAAATCAGTATAATACTGGGCTAAGCGAGCCAATGCACCGCTCGGCACAGGCAGGCTGGCTCTGGCATAGGTGTGAGCCAGAGTATGAGTTATTTGATAGCGAAGGTCTGGCCGGGTCAGCAAACCGTAATCGACCAGCTCCCCCAGCTCGAGGTTCGCCTCCTGCTCAGAGATCTGCAGAGCTGCAGTGATGATTTCAGCCTCGAAGGGTTTGAAGGCCAGAACACCTGTCAGGCCAAGAGAGGCCTTTGCCCGGTCGCTCACCTGCTCCAGGCTGTGCTCCATCAAGAGAGGAATGCTCTGATGCTGTCGATCTCCCAGGTCCAGCGCTTCCAGCGGCGTTTTCTTCAGCCATGCCAGATAGTCACCGGCGAGCTGGCGCCTGTGAGATAGGTAGCGGCCTGCCAGGAAGATGGCCAGAGGCAGGCCGCCCAGGAGAATGCAGATGCTCCGGCAAATCCTCTCATCCGCAGCCATTGAGCCGCCCCAGGCTTGCAGAAGCTCGACCGCCTTATCCTCGGGCAGAGGCGGCAGGTCGCTGAAATCATCAGGAGCATCGCCATGCCGCCTGGTGGTGATGAGCACTGCGCAGCTCCCTGCTATGGACAGAATGCTTTGCAGGTCGTCGCATGCTTCGGCACCATCCAGGACGATCAGAGCCCTGCGGCCTGCCAAAGCTTTCTTTGCTGCTTCAAAAGGACTTTGGCGTGGGTCTTCGCAGTAAGCGCGGGCGATGGCCTCCAGGGCCAAAGCAGCCTGGGGCTTGTGGTAGAAGGTATGAAAGATGATGCCATCCGGGAATCTATAGGGCGGGTCGCTGCTAGGCGCAAGCTGCCAGATGGCCTGCGCAGTCAGAGCGGTCTTGCCCATGCCTCCGGGGCCGCAGATGGTGACAGCACGGCCCGGTTGCAGGTCTTTGAGGAGCGAGGCAAGCTCTGTTTCTCTTCCGATAAAATGCTGCGATCGAGGCGGCTTTTGCAGGGGAGGGGATAGTTTAGCAGCCGCGTTGATAAAGATCGGCCCTTTTGCATCTCCTGCAATGTTGACCTGATGGCCTCGTACCGTTTGCTCTCTCATATCCTGTTGTGTTATTCTGTCCTGCTGCCCACCTGTGATTTGCAGATTCTGTCCATTTATGATCTCGCTTTTGCCATGCTTGCCATCAGCCTCATCCTGGTGGATGAACCGCTTGATGATAAATTCGTAAGCTGCAATTGTTGAAGTGATAGACGAAAATATTCCGAGAGCAACAATCCATTGGCTTTGCTGCCAGTCAGGATAACGTTCGAGAATAAGCATCAATGCCGCCAGCGGCAAGATGATCGCAATTATGATGGCAGCTATCCTGATAGATTTTTGTCTCGTATATGTTTCACCTGTTAAGTCATTGGCTTTCTGGTCTAAGAATGTTTAGGTGAACATTCGATTCATTTGAAGAAGTGCCGCCGCCAGAAAAGCCACCAGTGCCACGGCCATTCCCTTTTTCAGCGCTTTCTGCGCTCCCGTCGCATCCCTGCGAACGATCTTTAGCACGGAGAGCAGGAAGAACAGATCCGCAACCGTCACAATCATCAAATACACTCTGCCGAAGGGTGCAAAGAATC
>JAQVZT010000419.1 GCA_028708055.1 Methanothrix sp. | reverse complement strand
AAAGCTGGATGATTGAGCGGTTCTTCCTAGGGCGTCCGTCGCGTTGATCGTGAAGGTCAGCGAATCTCCTGCTGCCTTTTCTGATCCCGGTATTGAGTAGGTCCAGTCTCCAGAGCTTGATCCGGCAGGACCGGACATCTGGTGGCTGGATCCATTGTAGTCAATGGTCACGGAAGCGACTCCGGGTCCTGCGGTGGCATGAGCGGTGATGTGCACATCCGATCCGGCGCAAGGTGTGAAGGTCGAGGCCTTCACCGATGTGACGGCGGGAGGGGTGCAGTCTATGTATAGGATAGTGTAATGGGCGGATTGGGCTGTAAAAGTCCCGTCAGAGGCAGTTATCCAGTAGGTGAGAGTCGAGCCCGCCGACTGGCCGGGAACCTCGACAGACCACTGTCCATTCGTGATGTTGCCGGACCCTGCAACAAAGGTCATAGCCTTCTGGATGACGGTTCCTCCGTTCACCTGATAATTAAATGTGACTGATGTCACGCCGACATAGTCCACCACATGGGCATTGACCACCTGTTCCAGTCCGCTGCATATCGGACCTGTGAAAAAGGTTACTTCGTCTATGCCCGGCGGGTCGCAGTCGACTATGGTAATCGGAGCGGTCGTTGTGCCGGTGCAGCCGCGATTATCGGTAGCGGTTATCTTGACGTTGTAAGTTCCAAAGTTGGTGTATTTGTGAGTTGGGTCTGAACCGGTGCCTGTATCGCCGTCGCCATAGTCCCAGGCAAAGGTGTAAGGGCCGGACCCCGAAGTTGCCCGGCCGTGAAACTGGGTCAGCAGTCCAGGACGGAAGCAGAGTGTGGGGGAATCGACGGTGAATGTGGGCACAGGATTGACGTAGACCTGCACGCTTGATGTGACGCTGGCTGTGCATCCCCGGGAATCTGTGACCTTAAGGGTCACCTGATAACTGCCAGCGCTCTGGTAGCGGTGAAGCGGATTTCTGTCCAGGCTGTGGGCGCTGCCATCTCCAAAGTTCCACTCCAATTTGACAATGGATGCTGGTGTGATTCCCACAGCGGTCCCGGGAGTGGATGTATCTGTGAATTGCAGATCGCTTCCCAGGCAGATTGCCGGAAGGGATGTGAAGGAAGCGATGGGTGCCGGATAGACTATAACCTGACCGCTATGGCTGTCCGAACATTTGCCGTCGCTGACAGTAACGGTAACCTGATAGACTCCCGGCGCGCTGTACTGCTTTGTCGGATTTTGCTCTGTGCTGGTGGATCCATCTCCAAAGTCCCAGTTGTATGTGTAGGTTCCGGATCCGCCTGTGACCTGGCTTGTGAACTGGATGGGCTGACAGCTCTGGGGAACACAGATGCACTGGGGGGAGTTGCTGGTAAAGGCTGCCACAAGAGGCGTCTTGACGCTCAAAAGCGGCGTGCACCAGCTCTGTCCTGGAGGATGGCAGTTGTTGACGATGTTGCAGGTGTTCTCACTTGCCAGGGTGGACCAGGTGAGGATGATGTTCTTCAGATCCACACTCTGGCCGCAGGTCCAGGAGATGGGAATTTCGGCCTTAATGGTCTGGCCTCCCCCAATGGAGGCAGCCAGGCAGGAAAACGTTCTGGGCTGGTCAACCCCATTCAAGGAGGGGGTGTAGATTATGTAAATATTGTACCTGGCTGCAGCGGCGTGGTTGAAGACTGTTAATGCTATATATGCGCTGGCAGGGTTACCGGGCTCGCAGTAGCGGCAGGGCAGGTCGTTTCCGTTCTGGTCGGATATCTGCGCCCCGGTAACCTCCACATCTTTGCCGCTGCACTGGTAGGAGCAGTCCAGGGGAAAGGAGGCCACCGCTCCCAGGGCTGAGGGAATGATAAGCGAAGCAATTAGTAAATTTACAATAATTGCTTTTTTTATTTTTTTTTAATACCTTTTAATATCATGTGGTCATCGGACTGGCTGCAATCTACATAAAACATGCTACATCCACCCTTCTAATTCAGTTCTATTCTATAAGTTATGCATGATCATTAGATATAAACGATTCCGTTGATCATAAAAATTATGAAATTTTTTAAAAAATTTTTCAAAAGTTAATTATTACCTCGTAATAATTAACTTACAATCATTTCCACCAGCTTTGTCGCCTCAACCAATCCGTATCCGCCCTGCTTTGCGGCGTCTTCGTCAAAGGCCTGCACCCCGTCCGGCACAACTCCGCTGCCCGCGATGGTGAAGGGCACTGGATCGCGGCTGTGGGTCTTGATGGAGGTGGGCGTGGCATGGTCCGGCAGGAGAAGCACCCGCCAGTCCTCGCCGCTCCTCTCCAGCCCCTTGATCACCGGGCCGACAACCCGCTCATCGAATAGCTCAATTGCTTTCACCTTCAGTTCGGTATTGCCCTCGTGGCCCATCTCATCAGGCGCTTCGATGTGCAGATAGACAAAGTCGCAGCTCTTCAGCGCCTCCAGCGCCGCCTGAACCTTTCCCTCATAATTGGTATCGATATTTCCGGTGGCTCCGGGAACATCTATGACCTGTAGCCCTGCGTATCTGCCGATTCCCTTGAGCAGGTCCACAGCGCTGATCATGGCCCCTTTCCTGCCGAATCTCTCTACAAAGGATGGCATGGCCGGAGCCGGTCCCTGCCCCCAGAGCCAGATGGCGTTGGCAGGGCGTTTTCCTGCGGCAGTGCGTCTGGCATTCACCGGATGGCCCGCCAGGATGGGCTGAGCCGCATCCATAAGCTCTATGAGCAGCTCGGCGTCCGGGCCGCGAGGCAGGTGCCCCGCTATAGGCTGGTCGCTGATGTCATGCGGTGGCGTGCAGATTGCCTTGCCTGCTGCCCGCAGGAC
>JAQVZT010000418.1 GCA_028708055.1 Methanothrix sp. | reverse complement strand
CCAAAGGACGCCTCATGGATGGGAAGCATTCCAGATCAGCAATACGACGGAACCGCAGTGGAGTACTACATAATTGCCACTTCCTTCAACGGTGATCAATCGAGGATGCCCCCGGAGGGCAGCTACCGTTTGACCTGGATCAATTGTGATCACATGGAGTTCAACAAGACCGCATCCCCATCCATAGTTGCACCCGGCGGGACCATCACCTACACCATAACCTACAGCAACAGAGGTCTGATTATGAAAGATGTGGTCATTACAGAGAGCTATCCTCCGGGCGTAACCTTCCTCTCCGCCTCGCCTCCGCCGGACAGCGGCACCGACAACCGCTGGACGATAGGCGACCTGCCTGCTGGCGCTTCTGGGACCATTACCATAGAGGTCAGGGCTCCGGACGAGGCCAAGATCAGATTCTTTATGGAGCAGTCTGCCAGGGGCCTGGGCTTCGTAAGGACGTACAAGGACATGAACACCGGCCGCGAGCCGAAGGTCCTAACCAACCAGGTAACCTTGACGGCCCGGGGAATTGCCAGCCAGTTTGCCGTCAGCAGAGTTACCATTAGCGGTGAAGCAGGCACAAAGCTGGCCATGCGAGAGAGCGGCAGCGGCAGCTATGAACGGGAGGAAGAGTTGCGATACATCCGGGAGAACAGGTCCATTAAAGACTTCAGCAACCTCTCCGCAAGCTACCAGGCTACGAAATTCCTTCTTCCCGGCAATGGGTCCATAAACTATGCCTCAAAATGGACCGACCGGCAGAAGGCCAAAAACTACGTAACATCTGAATCGTTAGAAGAGTCGTACCGCTATGCCACAAAGATCGAGAAAGAGAGCCGGATCGAAATGGACAGAAACGGCACCAACATGACGGCAGACTCGCAGTTCGATGGAATGCGCCACGCCGGATATCTCAAGGCCTCAAAGCCCGATGAGAAAGGACATGTCTTCCCGCTTATGGAAATGAGCTCCGACTACGCAGGCAGCTTCCGGGTGAAAGAAAGACTTGGCACGACCTACAGCAACCGTTCAGACGCCATAACCACTGTCAGGCATTACGAGATGCCGCACATAACGATCTACCAGAAAAGCGAGATTGACAATACGGACGAGAACAATATCAACTACACCATCAGCATCTTAAATGACGGAAACCGAACTCTGGGGCCCATTTACCTCACGGATCTCTTCCCAGCAGGAATGAGATTCTTTGATTCCTCGGCACAGCCATCTGAAGAGGTGCTTCTTGACGCCGATCACGCCAACTGGACCTTTACCTCTCTTCCCATCGGCAGATCCCTGACATTGTACCTGAGGCTGATGAGGTATGTCGTCTTAGAAACTCCTGTTAATTGGGTCTTTGTCAGAGCAGAACATGATGGAACATGGATAACCGCGAATAATTCGACGCTCTCGAACCTCAACTGGCTGACCAGCACGCCAAATGGCAAAACCAGCGGAATCCAACAGAAGACCATCACTGGAGACTGGAGTCCTCCGGACTGGGGATTGGATCAATCTCCGGATATTTGCACATCGTGCGCATATTCTCCGCCACCATGAATGAGATATGAAGGCGTGATCGACTGCGGCAATGGCAATCCAGAAGAGCCGGTCTCAGCCCGGCACAAGCGAGGCTGGGACTGGCATATGCTTTTTTATCCGGCCTTGGACCCAACCTGGACCCAAACTCAAACAAGGACTTACCTAATTTAACTCCAGCCAAGTTTACTTGCATTAACCTTTTATGCCAGCATAACTTTCCAGGCAGCTATGAAGCTTGCCGGCACTGCGACTCAGGAGGAGAACATCTACATCGCCATGGGAAAGCTGAACATCCAGCCCGGCCAGGTCTTCCTCGACCTGGGCTGCGGCTCGGGCGCGGTATCCCTGGCCGCCTCCCTCTACACCGACCGGATCTACGGCATCGACCGGCGGGAGGAGGCAGTGCAGATGAGCAGGTCGGCCCTGCCCCAGGGCCAATTCTCCTGCGGCGAGGCAGCCGATATTCTGCCCGGCCTTCCGAGAGTGGATCGGTGCTTTATCGGCGGCACGCGGGGAATCGATGATTTCCTGCCCATTCTTCTGGAAAAGGCCAGTGCGGGCTGCATAATCGTCGCCGACCTGGCCCGCCTGGGCATAGCCGCCCGCGTGGCGCAGCTGATGAAAGAGGCAGGGATATTCGAGGAGCTTATCCAGATTCATATTTCAAGGGGCTACGAATTGGGGGGAGACATCGCCCTGAGACCGGTAAACCCCATCTTCATGGTGATTGGCAAATGTTGATCGGTATCAGTCTAGGCCCGGGCGACCCGGAGCTATTGACAATTAAAGCTGCATCGGCCCTTAGGAGATGCAACAGGGTCTTTGTGCCGGGAGAGATGGCCGCAGAGCTGGCCCGGCCCTATTGCCGCCCTGAGGTCCTGCAGTTTCCCATGATCGAGAATAAAGAGGAGCTGGAGAGGATCTGGTATGAGAACGCCCGCACAGTGGCAGAGGCTTCTGCCTCAGGCAGCGCCGGGTTTGCCTGCATTGGAGACGTCAACACATTCTCCACCTTCAGCCACCTGGAGAGGACGATCCGGCAAAGCCATCCCAAGATCGAGATTCAGACCATACCAGGCGTGGGTGTGGTGCCAGCTCTGGCCTCGCGGCTTGCTGCCCCCCTGGATAGATCATTTATGGTCTCGGACGGCTCGCCTGCGGATACGGTCATCAGGATCAAAGCTACCCGGCCCAGAAAGCTGGCCGAGGAGCTTCGGGCTGAAGGATATGATGAGTTCGTCCTGGGAAGGATGCTCTGCACTGAGCAAGAGAA
>JAQVZT010000417.1 GCA_028708055.1 Methanothrix sp. | reverse complement strand
ATTTTCTGCTTTTATGAAATACCTATCGAAATCCTGGCATCCTTTTCAATGCCGCCCATAGTTTTAACCGTAGGGGATGCACCAGGTGAGCCCGATGGCTGCTCTTGATGAGAAGAACGGAGGGGAAGTGATGAATAAAGAACCGAAGATCCTGGCTTCCCTGGCTCTTCTGGGTTTTGTCGGGGGGGCGGCGGCCATTGCAGTGGGCGGCGTGTTTCTCCTATTTGCTTTTCCATCGCTGGGCAGGCCTGGCGAGCTGGACTATTATTTTTCGCAGGCCGCCGGCGGCCTTCTCATCATTCTCCTGGGGCTCGTGGGGATGGCGGCAGCGGCCCTCGCCTGGCCCGGAGGCAGAATATGGCGAGCGCTGCTCGTTCTGGGGGGGCTGTATGCCCTCGCCATCTTTGCAGCGTTGGGATTTTATCGAGAATGGATTGCCTGCATAGCCATCCTGGCAGTTGTTGTGGTTACGGCTGCTGCCCTGCGCTTCAGCAGAAGTGCCGCCTGCATTCTCCTCCTCTTTGCCGGCCTGTTTGGTTTTCCTCTTGCCCAGGCGGCGATAACCCTGCTCCCCTATGGCTGGAAGGCCTGGGCGGCACCGGGCTCGCTCCTGATCTTCAGCGGTCTGGCCCTTTTGTTTTCAGGAAATTTCAGCCGCTTGCCTCTGCTCTTCGGCAAAGGCAGCCGGCGGTGGAGCTATCTGATCTATGCTCTTGGCAGCCTGGCTCTGATTTCCCTGGCCATTGCCCTTCTGACGCATCTTCCCGGCCCGGCCGGTCCCGGTTCGGCAGGTCACGGTTATGGGGGAGCAGAGGCAGGAATTGTGCCGGGAATGAATAGCACTGCAGAGCAGGCTGATCCTAAGGGCTGTGGATGTGGCGGCGGATCTGCAGCAGATCTGCAAAAGATTTCGCTTCCGAGCAGCAGTCCTCTGCCGGCATCCAGAGAAGCGAGTTCAGGCGGCGGCAATGCTGGTGAAATGCCGGACGGTCAGCTCAGAGCTAAAATACTCTCCCCTGGCGACGTGCGCACATTTCCCAAGGGAACGAGCGTGCTCTTTTCTGCAGGAGATTGCGGCAAAGGGCCGCTGGACTATCTGTGGCAATCAAGCCGGGACGGAATCCTTGGCAGGAATCAATCGTTCAGGGTGAGCAGCCTTAGTTCGGGATGGCATAACATCACCCTTATGGTGAGCAACTCCCCCGGCTCATGGGCGCAGGACTATGTGGAGATAGCAATTGCACCCCCCTGGGTTTGCAGCAAGGTCAATCCCAGGCCGAAGTATTACCCTCCGGATACGCCTTGCGAGGACATCTGGCCCAATGCACCGGAGCAGTGCCAGGAGATGGAGGTCTGCCATCCAGACCTGGACTGGATTGTCGATGAGGCAATCAATGCCTGCGCCAACTCCAGCGGCGACAGGAAGAGGTGCCGGGGGCTGTACATCATCAACTCCTTCGGGCCGGAGGCTCGTTACATGCGAGGATATGCGGTCTTCAAGGCCTGCTGCTCAGGCTATCCGGAATGCATGCGTGTCTGTAGCCCTGATCTGGCCGGAACCTGCTCATTTAGGGACGGCTTCAATGAGAATGTAGCCAACCTCTCCTGCCGGCCTGAGGAGTGGGGGGTATCTGCATGGCATTCGGACAGCAACATGAGCGAGAACAGCGCTGTGCTGGGAATGTTTCCCACCCATGCCACCGTCAACATCCTGCAGACCGGAGTATGCGTGGATTATGCAGCAGCAGTGACTACAATGTTGCGAAAGGCCGGCTATAGCAGGAGCGAGGCCTTCAGCACCTCCAGCACTGGATATGATCTGCCGTTGGTGGGGGAGCATCCCGGCCATGCGTACAATCTGGTGCTCCTGCCGGGCGATAAAAAGTATCATATCGTTGATACAACCGGAAATGGGGACGGAATCAATCTGGGCGGTGTGCCAGGATACTTCAGGTTCACCGGCTGCTTCCTGGGAATGCCTTCGCAGATTCGGGTGATGGACTGGTGGGTGGGCTATTGCAGCAAGATCTCCCCCCAGAGCTACAACGATGCCGGCGGGGCCAGGACTCCAGAAAAAGACAGGATCTACGGGTGCACTCAATAAGAGCCGTCCAGGTCGGGATGCGTTTATAGCAGGGGGCGAATTGCCCGGCCCGGATGGCGGGGAGTTCAGGCGGGAACGGCAGAGGCCATGCTTTGCAGCATGCTCTTTTCCATGGTGGCATCAAGGGCAGTGCGCATCTCCTCCTTCTGCGCCTCCTCGAAGCTGCCGTTCTCCAGCAGGTCTTCCATCATGCCGCTGATTATGTCATCCATGACCTCCATCTTGAAGTAGAGCCGCTGCCTCTGGGCCTGATAGTAGCTAACCTGCATCTGCAGAAATGGATTTGCAGAAGCCTGCTCGCTATTGATGAGGCCGGCCAGCTCGTCGTCCGTCTTCTTGGCTTTGTCCTTGATCTTATTGTAAAGGTCAAACCAGGCCAGAATGGCCGGAGAATCGAGCTTGGAGAGCTTGGGCATCATGCGCCCGAATCTCTGAGATAATTTGATCAGGTCCTCATTGGCGGAGCGAATGACATCCTGATGGCGGGCAATATCTGATCCGAATTTTGCGAATTCTGGGTTCTTGGACATCTTTATCACCTGACGGGCAATTATTGGAAAGCAGTCAATTATGGGATAGAATAACATGGGTATGGTGCAGGTAATAAAGCAGAGCCGCGCGGGGCGAAAGTGATTGCATGATCCTGGAGGTCGCATTCGGAGAGCCAATATGAGATGCAGTGATAGGACCTGTGATATGAGCAGTGATAAGGTCGATGA
>JAQVZT010000416.1 GCA_028708055.1 Methanothrix sp. | reverse complement strand
GTCTGCAGTCTTCAATCACAGAATAGAGCAAATAATACTGATAATAATGAAAATAATTAATGATTATCATATGCAATGAATCATTCGCGATCCTTTCGCGCACAATCCCTACAAGTTTGCATCACTCCATTTTTGATATGTGCTAATATTGAGTCTGCAATATCCTGGGGCAGATGTGGCAAGAGAGGCAGTGAGGAAAGCAATACCCACTAACAGCGATCCTTTTGCTTACTCTGCCTGGTTTGCCGCAGTCGAGATCGCATTATTTTTAAGCATTGTTATTAATGGTAATAATTAATAGTTAAGGTATGTTACCTCGACAACTTTATAAATGAAAAACCAGGATAATTATCGATCGCTACAATATTCCCATAGATCCCGATGGCTATGCTTTTCGGTCCAGAAATATAAATGAAAGATCATGCGGGAATGTGAATCCCGTGGCCACGGGCAGGAGCCCAGATTGGTTTGCGAGGGAGATAGGGAAGAAGTGGGGATTTAAAGGAGGTTACAAAATTGGCTGAGCAAAAAGCAACAACGTCTGTTCTTTATGAGGAGACGAGAGTATTTGAGCCGTCCAAGGATCTCGTTGAGAACTCCAATGTCATGCAGTGGATGAAAAAGAAGGGATTCAAGAGCGAGCGGGAGATGCGCGCTTGGACCGGCCAGAATTTCATCACCTTCTGGGATGAGATGGCCAAGACCTATGCCGATTGGATGGAGCCCTATGCTCAGGTCCTCAACTGGGTACCGCCTTACGCCAAGTGGTTTGTGGGCGGAAAGATCAATGTGGCCTACAATGCAGTGGACCGGCATGCAGCGGGCGCCAAGAAGGATAAGGTAGCTTATATATTTGTACCCGAGCCCGTCGACCAGCCTACCGAGAAGATCACCTATGCCGAACTCGCCAAGAGGGTCAACAAGCTTGCCAACGGCCTAAAGAGCCTGGGCGTTGCAAAGGGCGATAGAGTCAGCATCTACATGCCCATGATCCCCGAGACCCCCATTGCCATGCTTGCCTGCGCCAAGATCGGTGCCATTCATTCTGTGGTCTTTTCCGGATTTTCGGCGGGTGGCCTTAACAGCAGGGTTCTTGATGCCGAGTCCAAGGTAGTAATCACTACGGATGGTTTCTTCAGGCGCGGAAAGCCACTGCCCCTCAAGCCCAATGTTGATGAAGCAACAGCTAATACCCCGAGCGTCACCAACATCGTAGTTGTAAAGAGAGCAGGCATCGATGTTCCCATGAAGGCAGGAAAAGATGTCTGGTACCATGAGCTGGTGGCAAAGCAGTCAGATGTGTGCGAGAGCGAGAAGATGGATTCAGAAGATCGACTGTTTATCCTCTACACCTCTGGAACCACCGGCAAGCCCAAGGGTATCGAGCACGTTCATGGCGGTTACTGCGTAACTCCTGCACAGACGCTATCATGGGTCTTTGATATCAAGGACACTGATGTATGGTGGTGCACGGCTGATGTCGGATGGATCACTGGCCACAGCTACGTCGTCTATGGCCCGCTCTGCCTGGGCGCTACCAGCATGATCTATGAGGGCTCCCCTGACTATCCAGACTTCAGCAGGTGGTTTAAGATAATCAGCGAGAATAAGGTATCAGTCCTCTATACAGCACCTACTGCAGTGAGGATGTTCATGAAGGCCGGGGATCAGTGGCCCAAGACGCATGACATCTCATGCCTGAGACTGCTGGGATCTGTCGGCGAGCCCATAAATCCTGAGGCATGGATCTGGTACAGAAACAACTTCGGCGGCGGCAAGCTGCAGATCATGGATACCTGGTGGCAGACTGAAACCGGATGCTTCCTGGTCTCACCCTTGCCCATTACTCCACTCAAGCCCGGCTCACCCACCTTCCCGCTACCCGGCTTTAACGTGGATATCGTGGATGAGGATGCCAATCCTGTGCCGCCCGGAAGCGGTGGAAACATCGTCAGCAATACACCCTGGCCATCCATGCTCCGTGCCTTCTTCAGAGATGAAGTCAGGTACAAGAAGGAGTACTGGTCCACCTACTGGGATATCAGGCCCGGCACCTACCTGGCTGGTGATAAGGCCACAAAGGATAAGGATGGATATTTCACTATCCAGGGCAGAATTGACGATGTGCTGAAGGTAGCCGGACACAGAATCTCCAACGCCGAGGTCGAGTCCGCTCTGGTATCTCATCCCAAGGTCGCCGAGGCTGCGGTTATCGGCAAGCCGGATGAGGTCAAGGGCGAGGTCATTGTAGCCTTTGTCATTCTCAAGACAGGCGTTGAAGCCTCGAAAGACCTGGGTCCAGTTCTCGCCAAGCACGTGCGCGCCGTCCTAGGGCCGGTGGCCTATCCTGAGGTCGTTTATTTCGTCAATGATGTTCCCAAGACCAGATCCGGCAAGATCATGCGCCGTGTCATCAAAGCAAAGGCCCTTGGAAACCCCGTCGGCGATATATCCGCTCTGGCTAACCCCGAATCAGTCGACGCTATTCCGCTCATCAAGTGAGCGGATCCGTCTCTTTTTTTTTTTTTGCTGCCGATTTCCATGAGCCGGAGGCATTTTTGCCCGTTTTATCTGGCTCTTTGGCTGCTTTTTTTAAAACGGTTCTTCCCTGCAATCCCACAAATTTTAACGATTATACATTTACTAATCAAATTGCTCATATAACCGAAAATATTAGAAAAAATCATTAAAATTATAGATCATTATGATTTGTATCGCGTTAACTTTATAAATGATCAGGTAGGTTTTAAGCCGATGTTTCCCGAACCTTCTGCGTTTTGTCAAGCGATGGCTGGGACAATGCGAAAGAGAGGGATTGGAATCA
>JAQVZT010000415.1 GCA_028708055.1 Methanothrix sp. | reverse complement strand
CCTGGAAGTATTCCACAAAGGCATCAAGATCGCTAACTCCGCAGACCCGATCCACACCTGATTTGAAGACGCTGAAGTTATCTCCCCCGTCCGCCAGGAATAGATTGGCAGCGATGCGATAGCTTCCTTCTGGATCTATGGCCGTTCCATTGATCTTGATGGAGTTGATATCGACCTTCTGACCATTGGGTGCGCTCTTATTCCAGGTATAGAAAAAGCCGCGAGAGACCTGAAGGATGCTATTCCTCCCGACTTCTGGATTGTCGAATTGCTCCTCCAGCAGCTTATCGATCTGGCTTCCCGTCAGATTCACAGTATATATGCTATTGCCGAAAGGCTGCACACTGAAAGCCTCGCCATAAGTCACATTGCCTGCGCCCTCGTTATTGCTCGGATTGTAAATAAGATCGGTGCGAATACCACCAATATTCATGAAAGCGACTGCTGCGCCGGCTTCTCTCGCAGAGTAGAGCTGTGAGTCGGCGACGACATCTCCCAAAGCCGATTCGCCTGTAGCCGATTCTCCTGAATTGCTCGACTTCTTGAGAATATCCCCTGTTATCGATCCGATTACTTTTTGGGTCAATGGTTCTTCCAATGCCGAGTACTTTTCTACAATTTCAAATACATCTGCATCTTTGGGTACGTCACGGGTGACGGGCACGTTCTTGGCTCTGGCCAGGAGAACGTCGCCCGTTTCTTTGCTTATGACCAGATCGATATCGGTAATGAACTTGCCTTGCCAGCCTGCCTGGGTCACAATGCGCCCGTCAACGTTGGAGACATAATACTCATGGGTATGCCCAGTGACAAATACATCTACCTCTTTATCGCTGCGTTTGACAATGTCAATGATGGACCCGGAGAAATTCCGGCTCTCGCTGGGCAGTCCATCCTGTTGGCCGCCGTTATGAATCAGGACAATTATTGTCTTAATGCCCTTTTCCTTAAGATCCCCAACAACGGCATTGATCGAATCTGCCTCATCCAGGAAAGAAAAGCCCCTGACACCTGATGGCGTAACGACGGTGGGAGTATTTTTTAGGGATACGCCAATAAAAGCCACCGGGATTCCCTCTATCTCCCGGACCTCGTAGGGCGGAAAAAGCGTGTTGTTAGTACTGTTATTGACCACATTTGCCGTGAGGTAATAGTAGCCCGCCCCCACAAATCGATCCTTATCCTGGCAGCCGTCTTCCTGGTGGCAGCAGCCGTACTGCATACGCTGCAGCTCCGCTACGCCTTCATCGAATTCATGGTTGCCTGCAGCAGAATAGTCCAGACCGATCTTGCTTAATGCCTCGACGGTGGGTTCATCGTGAAAGAGCGCCGAAACCAACGGGCTTGCGCCAATGCAGTCCCCAGCCGATACAATTACCGTACTGGGATTGGTGGCTTTTAGTGCCTTGATCTGAGTGGCCAAATAGGGCGCACCCCCAAGCTCAGCCTGAAAAGGATAATTGGTGGTGTTGTAGTATAGAATCTCGCTGCCGGAGGGCGGCTCAATCTGGCCGTGGAAATCGTTAAAGGCCAATATCTGAAGCTCAACTGTCTCTTGCGTGGAATTGACGGGGTCACAGGCTGCTAATGAAGTGCCAAGCAACATTAGAGCAATGGTCAATAGGCCCCACCTAACAAGAGATATTCCGGCACTACTATATATAGTTTTAAAAATTAATATATTTAACAATTCAATCCCTCCAAATCAGTAGATTTCTGTAATTACACACACAAATAAATTTGCCAAAAAAGCATTTAAGCCGCTTTTGCTGGCTGCATAATATGATATGAACATATCATTGCCTTGGTAATGAAAACTGGTTATTATTATCAGGGACAATGTGAAAAGGATGCTTAATACAGCTAGGGCTACTTTTATGTGACTATTCCGCGTCTCTAGATCCTTAATGCTTCTATTTGCTTCACATAAATCCCAATGCAAATTTTCAATTTGCACTTTTTGGGCAGAACAGATATTCTCGGTTTCCTTCAAACAACCTTCCATAGCCGTTATTTCCTTCTCCAACTTCAGCTCTTTATACGATTTAGATCCAAGTTCACATAGTCCACCCGGAGTCTCCATGCCGGGCCAGGGCAAATCTCTCCTGGAAATGATATTACCTCCCTAGAGGACTCTATGAATAATACACATAACTTATATCTATATAAAGTTATTCTAACTCAAGGATGTTATCGGATGGATTTGGTGCAAGATAGGTCTCAGGTGTTGGCTCGCAATTGTGGCACGGCAGAATATACAACATTTTACCTGCAATACTACCCGAAAATTTATCTTGTTATCATCCAAGCTCAGCACGATGGTGAAGGACTCTCAGCAGATGCTTCCCATAATTTTTATATTTATTACTTCCATTTGCCTGATTCTATTTCATTCAGATTTTCGATGAGGTAGGCAGCTATCTTTATCGAAAGCCTATTACTCCTGCAAATAGCGAGCACCCGGTGAAGTTCATCTCTCTCCAAAGAAGCAGTATTTTGGGCAACATGCAGCATTGCTCCTTGATAGCCATCATTTGAAATAGCACCCTTAACCGACTCTAGTGTTGCGTCGTTTATATGAATTCCCACAGCACCTATCTTTTTGATAATTTCTGCAGTTTTTTCGTCAAATTTAATATCCTGGCCGCTTAAAATGGACGGATCAGGAAAATCCTTGACAAAATCTATAGCTTTCTTAGAGACGCCTTTGAGGATCAACTCCGAAGCCAGCTTCTTTAGTGTCTTCCCCTGTAATATGGCTTCTGCTTCTAATGATCTGTAGGCATCAGAAGTTATCTCTATTCTGGTATATTTAATGCTGGGCA
>JAQVZT010000414.1 GCA_028708055.1 Methanothrix sp. | reverse complement strand
ATGCTTTGCCGCAATCTTCAGAATTTCTTCCCTCTTTTTATTCCGGAGATCTTCGATAAGCATAAATCATTATTAGCCGTTCAAGGAGATCAAAGCTTCGATCCAGTTGGTTACATAGCGGCGACATTTGATCCTCAGGCCCGCCCGTCCCCCCGCACCCGAGCGCTCGCCTGTGCGCGCATTCGTGCGAGCCCGCCTGGCGGACGGCGGCTGTGGCCCCGACTGGCCTCTGCCACAAGTGGCACCACTCCCCGGCCCGAGTGGCTCCGCCCATCTTCTGTGCCTGGCGGAAGGTGATCCAATAGGGGCTGTTGGAGGTACAAGGCTGGCGCTTGGAAATAATGCATTCAATACGACACTCATTTCAAACCTGTCGCAAATTCTATAGCATATACCGGTAATAACTACCAAGCTTCAAGCTGCGGGGTATTCATCAAATCATCTATGATTCCGCGACTCATATACGGAAGATGAAAATCGATACCTAATGAGAGATTTTCATGGGATAACTAAAATAGATCTCCGACAGTATCCCGATATCCCCGATCTCTTCTGTAACCTGGTTCTCTGCTAAGTGAAACTCAGCCAGCCCGATAGGGGAACAGAGATGCTGCAGACCGTGTGCGGCATGGCCTTCGCCAGAGGGAATCAAGCAGGCCCAGAAGCACTTCCAGATGGTGCTGGATATGCCAGCGACTGAAGAGCTTCGAGATCGATCCCCATTTGCAGCCATCTCCCAAACCTTTATCTCCTATCACCCCATCCCCCCTCTAGTTCCGGAATGTAACCCGTATCGGGTTGAACCGGCAAAGGTGAAAAGAGATGAAGTCTTTTTACGGCTATATTAGTGATGCCTGGTCCTCTCCCAGAGAGGGATATGTAGGCGCACTGCGGCAGGACAGGCTCAAGGCCTGGCGCCAGGAAAGCACCGTGCAGAGAATCGATAGGCCCACCCGCCTGGACAGGGCGCGGGCGCTCGGCTACAAGGCCAAGCAGGGCATTATCGTGGCCCGTGTCAAGGTAAGACGTGGCGGCAGGAAGAAGTCCCGTTACGAGAGGAACAGAAAGACCAGCAAGATGGGCGTGAACGCCATCAGCATGGGCAAGTCTATTCAGAGGATCGCCGAGGAAAGAGCCGGCAGGCGGTTCCGCAACATGGAGGTTCTCAACTCCTACTGGGTGGCAGAAGACGGCAGACAGAAGTTCTACGAGGTAATTCTGGTTGACCCGTGCGCCCCCTCGGTCATGAATGATAAGAACCTCAAATGGATCTGCAATGATGTCCATCGCGGCAGAGCCGTGCGCGGCAAGACCAGCGCCGGTCGCAAGGGCAGAGGCCAGAGACACAAGGGCTTCGGCACAGAGAAGACCAGGCCTGGCATCAGAGCCCACGATGGAAAAGGAAAGTAAGTGATTGATAGAATCTCTTTCCGGGCCTTTGTGGCGGCAACGGAAGATGAAGGCCGCGTGCGCGAGGCGCTCGCCGTCTTCGCCCCGCTGGACAGAATCACAGCAGTAACTGCAGAGGGCCATTTCGGAAACGAGATAAAGATCTTGGAGGCGGTGCTGCGAAGAAAAGAAGCCGCCGCCTTCCTTCAAATTCTCCGCGAGCAGCTCTCCGCCGAAGACCTGGAAAGGCTTCGAAGGGAGATCCCGGACCGGTTGGAGGGCGACAGCCATTTTCACCTCCGCCTGGACAAACAGGCCGCCTACAAAGGCCTGGTGCGCCTGACTAACTCCAAGGATGCTCTGGACATCACAATTCTCGTCAGAACCTATCCGGCCAGAAGAGAATCTGCTCTGAAAATTCTCAGTGAACTCATATGAGCTTTTACGAGTGCATCAGCGTCTTTCCTGAAGGTACTTCTTCAGCCAGCCGCATGGCCCTGACTGCCAGAACCCTGGGCTACAAGGGCATAATCATCTGCAACCGCGATCCTGCCAGGATCTTCATGCCCCAGGCGGCGGAGAAGATCAGGGGAATTGAGGTTGCCGTCGGCGCAGAGGTTACTGCATCAGGCAGCAAGGCCCTCAAGAGCCGCATCTCAGCTCTGCGATCCAGATATCCGTTTATCGTGGTCCGGGCCGGATCTGAGGAGACCATTCGGGTGGCCTCGGAAGACCCCAATGTGGACCTGCTCATCCATCCCTGCGATTTCAGGCGGCCTATTGCTATCGCCACGGCGCGCGCCGCAAAGAGCAACCAGATCTGTATAGGCTTTGATCTCAGCGGCCTGGTGCTTCTCCGGGGCAGCTCGCGCTCTCGATGGCTGGCAGCTCTCCGCAAGAACCTGCAGATGGTAAGAAAGTTCGATCTGAGCCCGATCATCACCGCGAGTGCGACCTGTCACCTTGACATGCATTCGCCCCGTGACCTGATCGCCATGGCGGAGGTGGCAGGCTTTGAGGCCGATGAGGCAAAGGAGGCCCTGCGCCGGTCGGGAAAGCTGCTGGAACTCAACCGCAGAAATTGGGTCGCCGGGGGGGTGGAGCTGCTATGAGGAGCAGATTTCCCGTCCTGCGAGAGCGAAGGCGATACATGGCCTTCGAGCTTCTCTCCGAAGGCGAGGTCTCGATCAAAGATCTCAGCATTGAGATCAGCTCATCCCAGCTATCCCTCTTCGGCGATGAGGGGGCAGGGAGAAACCGGCTGAAACTGATCTCTTTCAATGGCCGCCACGGCCTGATTCGCTTCTCCCATGCTTATGCCAGGGAGACGCGAGTGATACTGGCAACGATTCGTTCCATTCACGGCATTCGAGTTGCCGTCCATACAAAAGGCGTCTCGGGGACGATCAAATCCGCTACAGAAAAGTATTTACCAGGACTGAGTA
>JAQVZT010000413.1 GCA_028708055.1 Methanothrix sp. | reverse complement strand
CTGCAACCTGGAACATGCCGACCTTACCGGTGCCTTGCTCAGCGGGTCAAATCTAACCGGTGCCAGTCTGCTTGCGGCAAGGCTGCTGGGCGCGGACTTCAGCCTTGCGGTTATGAGAAATACCGAGCTTAGCGGAGCTAACCTCGTAGGATCGAGGCTCAATTGGGCAAACCTGGCAGGAAGCACTCTCAAGCGTTGCCAGTTCTCCAGAGCGGAGCTATTTGGAGCCAACCTCAGCAACTGTGACCTCAGCGAATCCGATTTCACCCGGGCATATCTTCCAAGGGCAAAATTGCAGGGCTCCAGCCTAAGAAATACAAAATTAGACAACGCTGATCTGAGCAACACCAATATGTCGGAGGCGGATCTTGCAGCCGTCCAGATCGTTAAAGCCGATCTGGATGGGGCAGATCTATCCGGAGCAGATATGTCCGGATGCGACATGCAGTCCATGAACCTGAAAGGAACTGTCATGCAAAGAGCAGTATTGAGGTCTGCAAGCTTCAGTTGGATGATTCTCAAAGAGGTTGATCTTCAGGGTGCCGACCTGAGGAACGCCAAATTCAATTCCAGCTTCCTGGGCGATGTCAACCTATCCGGAGCTGATCTGAGGAACGCATATCTGAGCATGACCGCTCTGCAGAACGTCGATCTGAGCGGGGCCAATCTTGTAGGATTAAAATATGATTTCATGGAAATCCCTTTGATTGCGGGATGCAGGCTCGATGGCGCCAAAATGAGTGCTGATCTGAGAGCGGATATTGAAAAATTGAGGTCTGGACAAAATTGACCTAGCCAGACCTTTCTAGAGTTGCTGGACTTCAGGCTAAGAATTAGGATGCTACCTTCTCGGGCCCCAGCACCTCTTCCACCCGATCCAGAAGCTTTTCCATCAAATCCTGGATCTGAGAGAGCCGCTCCGGATGAGCCGAAAGATCCTTCTGGCTTTGCACAAAGGGGCCCTCGGTCAACTCATCGGCGCAGTTTTCGAGAAGGTGATCGATGCTGTCCCGGGAAGACTCCAGATGAAACTGCAGGCCGATTGCCTTTCCTTTGATAAATGCCTGATTTTTGCAGGCCCGGCTCTCGGCGATTCGCACCGCGCCGGGAGGGATTCCAAAGGTGTCGCCATGCCAGTGCAGGGCCACAAACCTATCTGGCAGGACGGAAAAGATGGGAGATGAGATCCCCTCTTCGGTGAGGCTCACCGGGAACCAGCCGATCTCCCGGTACTCATTTTTCCGAACGCTGCTTCCAAGCACATCCGCTATGAGCTGAGCGCCCAGGCAGATGCCGAGAACTATCTTGTCGCTGGCGATGGCCTGACGGATGAACTCCTTCTCCCTCGCAAGCCATGGATACTTTTCATCTTCATAGATGTTCATGGGACCGCCCATGATTATCAGCCAGTCGAAATGATCCATCTCCGGCAGCTTTTCATCTGAAAACAGCAGCGTCCGGGAGAGATCATGGCCGCGGAACCCGGCCCAGCTATCGATATTGGCCAGATCTTCGAATGGCACATGCTGAATGTAATGAATTCTCATGTATCTACTCCAGGAATGTTAGTTCCATTGCCCATTTATTTAGCCTTCCTACATCCCTTTGCTCTAGGTCAGTCACCCTCATGATCCAATTGCCTTTCAGGGGCTGGCCCCTGAAGCCAGCCAGATCTGCAGCATCCTTGGCCTCAAATGTCCTTACGATATCCGGTTTGCCGCTGCCCGTGGCATTGTGAAGCACCGCCCTCTTTCCGCCGGGCGAGAATAGCTCTACCCTCAGGTCGCTCACATAATTGTGGCTGATGTCAACGCTCACCTTGATCTCCTGGACCACGCCTTCCTTCTCCACCATTATGGCATGGCTGATTCCTGTCGGATCGCCATCGGGTATCTCCAGGTTGGGCGCGGCTTCGTAGCTTGCCGAGCCGGCTGAAGCCTCGAGGTCCAGCTCAATAGACCAGCGGTTCAGCTTACCGGTATCTACTGCTGCCAGATCGACAACCCAGAGGGTCCAGTCTCCCTGGGAGGGATGGCCAAGGAGGGATTTCAGCTCTTGATTGCTATCGCTATCGAAGGTCACGATCAGGTTATCATTGCCTCCTCCCTTGCGATCATGCAGCACTGCCCTCTCGCCTGATGGAGCTATGAGTTCTACCCTCAGATCTCCTATGTAGGTATGGGTGATATCCAGAGAGACTCGCAGTGCACTGATCTTTCCGCTCTCTGAGAGGGTGATGACGCTGGAGACCCCTTGCGGGTCGTTATCATTGATCAGGGCGGCAGGAACTGCCTCGCCGCGAGCGGCTTTGGTGGATTTGACCGGGCCGGTCCGGAAGCTTATCACCTGGCCCGGTTCGCTGATATTGGAAATGGTCAATCCTGACTCGGAGAGGTCCCACTGGCAAGTAGAAGGTATGGTGTTGTGAGACAGGGCAAGGCCGTCGATTCTGCCAAAGAGATCCGCTGAATCGCCCTCATTTATATTCTTCTCCAGGTCCAGGTGGCCGTCCGCCTGGAGCAGTCCGCACTGGTAATGGTGATCTGGCGTTCCGCCTTGCCATTCATTTGAGCCGAAGATATCGCAGTGGTAGACTGCCAGGCCGCTGGAGGGAAGATATCCGTCCAGGCCGAGAGCGGCGCGGTTCTCAACAATGAAATACTCATTTTCGTTGCCAGTGTTGTAGATCATCAAGGTGTTATAGTCGCCATGATTGGCCTGATACTCTCCGGCATCATTCAGGGACACTTTGTTATCGCACCATCCTGCCAGATTGCGCAGGTATGCGCAAATCGGTGCCGGCGTCTTGCCGTCGTCAAGGTGATTTCCGTAGCT
>JAQVZT010000412.1 GCA_028708055.1 Methanothrix sp. | reverse complement strand
TAAAATCCTCCATAAACGATTCGCCCCTATTTGCCGGCCTCATAATTAAAGAAAGGATTGTCCGGAATATATACTTATGGCCCCATTTTCATGCTCATGGGTGCCCAACCGGGCATGAAAGTTTAGCACATTATTTTCCATCCTCGCTATGAATTTATCAGTTTCAATGTTATCGATTTTCAAGATCACTTCAGATTCGCCGTTATTAAGCGTTAGTGAAAGAGTTGCACCATCGTTAGACATACAGATGGTCTTTTTGTCATCGATTTTGGTAATTGTTGCATTATTTAACCAACCAATATCATATCTATTTCCTAGAAACTCTTTGAGTCCCGTATTATCGTCTTTCGTCCAGCTAAACACATACAATTCTTTTTCTACAAGGTTAGAGATGTAGCTAACATTCTTGGCTCGATCTCTCAGTTCCAAGAAGATAAATCCAGAATCGATATTGGAACCGATTGGGAAATCCAATTTCTCCAGGCCTTTTGAATAATCGATATCTGTACTGATATCTGCAATTATATCTGGGATTCCATTAACGCTTCCATCCCATTTTTTTACCTGGACGCAGGTTCGACGCGGGGTCGCCCCTTTGCCGCAAGTGGCGAATTCCGGCGCTTCTTCGAAGAGCTCTTTGCTGTAAGCTTCCCATCTATTTACCGATATGGACTTTTTATCATTGGACAGCTCAATCTGAGGCGCGGGAGTGCCGGGCATGGTGGTGAGAAGGCCGTGCCAGGTATCGGCCAGGACCACCTTCTCGGCTGCGGCAATGATCGTTCCCGTTCCGGCTCTGGCCTGACCTGAGACTATCAGGCTCCGTCCCTTCTCCAGGCCTTCATAGTATCCATCCAGCTCCAGGACCTTTCCCTTGACGTCCGCCTCAATTGACTCTTCGGCCAGCTTCGCCGTCAGATCCTCGCTCTGGGCGTAGATGACGGTCTGCCGGAGCTCTGCAAAATTATTCAATATTTTTCCAACATCATTTCTTTTTAATACGATGCTAGTGGTCTTCCCGCTCATATCGTACGCGGATCTGGAGATGCCTGATGTAACTTTTTCTATTTTAGAGATCAATAAATACTCTGCTACAGCCTCTTTATCTGAAGTTGCATCATCCTTTTCCCGCTTCACGATAGCCCAGCTTTCAGGCAATATCTTATTGTAAGTGCTATCTAGATGAAGAATTCCTGTTTTGGATACTTCTGAGTCTTCTTTTTGGTATATATTGTGCTCTCCATTTGCTTCTTTAACTTCTAGATGAGTCGTTACACCGTTACAGATTAATTTTACTTCATTAGATTCATCAATAAGCTCAAGTGAAAGGGACTCTCCGCCGTAATTCACTGTGATCTTATTATTATCTCTATTAATATTCATATTTTCTGAATCGATATTAAATTTATCTTTCAGGAATTTTATAAGTCCATCTTTGTCCGTTTCAGGAATCCTTTCCCAGGTAAACAGATACACATAACCTGTTTGATCATCGTCAACAAGTGACTGCTCGGCGACACTCAGAGTTCCTGTATTGATGCTGATCTTTCGCGGAGCATTGTGTCCAAAGAGCGATGCTGTCTGGCGGAGGACGTGGATGCGAAGCGGGAATATGTCTTTGGGAACAGTGGTGCCCCTCGCCTCTCCACTTGTCATTCTCATCCCAGAAACGAATTTAAATACCGATTCTGGATACCCTTGAGGGATGATATCCATACTATTTTTTTGAGGATATTTAAGAAAATATTTATGTTGTGCATCTGATTTCTCTATAAAGGATCCTTTCGCACTAGATGGCATTACTTTGTTTTTCTCATTCCTGAAAGCTCCGCGTGCGCCATCAGAGCTCATGCATCATCACTCTCCTTGAATTTCGTCTTCTGCAGGATCACCTTGGTCCTCTGCATCTTCGGCTCCGGCTCAGCCGATTTGATCAGACGCATGACCTGCTGGCCCTTATCATCGCCCAGGACAAAGAGCATGGGCTGATTGGGCTGCAGATTGAGGCCCGTTCCCTGGAAGTAGAGGAAGAACTCCTGATCGCTGCAGGCCATCTCCCAGGTGAGAGAGGGAGGACGAACCGTCCTGAGCTTGAGAAGATTCCACTCCGCTCTGCCCGCGACCTTCTCTGAGCTCTCGAAGGTCTGGGGGGTCTCTCCCGGATTGGGCAGGCTCTGCACCCTTGTTCCCGCCGGTATCTCGGCATTGCAGCCCTTCTCCAGGCTGAAGGCCAGATCAACGCTGGCCGATACTCCAGGCTTGGGCTCATATCCTATCAGCCTTGCCAGCTCCAGGATGGATCTTCGTTCCGTTGCCGTACGCAGGTATCCCTCATTGGCTATTCTCTCCTGGTAGAAGCTGAGCACATCGGCCACGATCGCCCAGCCATCCAGCAGGGCTATGGAGAAGTCATCCCCCTCCCGGCAGGTCAGGGCCGCCAGAGGATTCTGCTTCTGGTCGGCCCCGATCTCCGGCAGCGAGTACTCGGAGAGGCGGGCCAGCATATCGGCCAGAAACGAGCCATGGGTTCCTATGCGATAGTTTAGAGCCTCAAGGCCGGGTCGATTCTCATTCCCTGCTGCCTTCAGCTCTTCAGCCTTCTTGCAGCATCCCTGCAATTTGGTTATCTCTGTCGCCATTGCTCTCACCTTCCTCCCAAAACTTTGATCACGAGCTTTCCGTTCTCAGGAAAATTGTAGTCGTTGTCAAGCCTGGCGATCTCCAGAGGACCCAGCTGCAGAACACCGGTCTCCAGCTCCTGGTTAGCATTCTCGAAGAGCCTTTGCAGCTTATCCACGGTTACGCTCTCAACCCCGGTCACAGACTGAGCCGCGGCTATTATCCTGCTCAGGTAGACTCCATCTC
>JAQVZT010000411.1 GCA_028708055.1 Methanothrix sp. | reverse complement strand
GAGCCTACTAAGATAGCTATGGGACGCTCTTTTCCATATTCCGCCCCGAAGGCAGCGCCAGCAGAGAGGAGTGCTGCCGTTATGATCATAATGGAGATTACCTTGTGCATCATATCACTCTGTGATCGATTTGTTATCCATCTCGGATGGTGCTTCTGGCGAACCAGTATAAGGACTTTTCTCGACGTTTGTCGTGGGTGATCATTTGGGAATCCATCCTGAATCATCCGATCATGGTTCTGCCCAGGGTTGCCAGGAAGTGGGCAAAAAGCAGCAGCCCAAGATCGACTCCACCGTCGCAAAATATCTGAATATGCCCGCCGTGAGGGCTAAGAGCACTATTGGAAGGCATCTGAGAAATACCGTATGCCTGGGCCGGGTGCCGTAACCGCATGAGATCCAGGCAATCTCATCCAGGAGTTTGGACCAGTTGATCGTGGGCCGCATTCTTTCCCGGCAGACCAGCCTCTTTTCTGCCTGGCACATGCGACGATAATTGTAGTAGCAGTTGTCTGCATCCTCGAACCATTCCAGGTTCCGGAAATCTTTGGCCAAAGAAAGGTATGCTGCACCGTCATAGGCCAGGCGATGCCTCAGTGCTGGCCATCTGACCTCCTGGCAGCGACTGATATGCTCCATCCTTCGAACTGCTCACTTCGGGCTCAAATCAGCAATGACTATATATTCCTTGTGTCAACCCCTTAACCACACCGGGGGAACGAAGTTGAAGGATTATCTCATAATGGATGATGTCAAGCTTGATAATAAAAGGGTCCTGGTACGAGTGGACTTCAACTCTCCTATGGACCCGAACGGAAACATTCTGGATGATAAGCGCATAAGAAGCCACCTGGATACTCTGCGTGCCCTGGAGGACTGCCGGGTGGTTCTCATGGCGCATCAGAGCCGGGCCGGCAAGAAGGACTACACCACACTGGAGGCTCATGCTCGCCTGGCGACGCGGCTCCTTCGTCGCGATGTCACCTACATAGACGACATATTCGGATCTCATGCCCAGAGCGCAATAAAATCGATGATGCCGGGCGATATTCTTCTTCTGGAAAATACTCGCTTTTATGCCGAAGAGAACATGAACCGGAGCCCTGCCGATCATGCCAAGAGCCACATGGTGAAAAAGCTGGCACCGCTATTTGATATTTTCTTAAATGATGCTTTTGCGGTATCTCATCGCTCTCACTGCTCGGTGGTGGGCTTCACAGAGGTGCTGCCCAGTTTTGCCGGGCTGCTTATGGACAAGGAGATCACGGCGCTTGATAAGGGCCTGAAGGGCAATGAGCACCCGACGGTCTTCTCTTTAGGCGGCACGAAAGCAGATGACTCCATAAAAGTCACCCAGAATGTTCTTGGTCGCGGCGGCGCTGACAAGGTTCTCACCTCGGGTGTCGTGGCCACGGTCTTCATGATGGCGGCAGGCATTGATGTGGGCGAGGCCAATCGCAAGTTCGTGGAGGACCAGGAGTATCTGGACCAGATTCCCATTGCGGCAAAGCTTCTGCATGACTATCCCGGCAAGATCGAAATGCCTGTGGATGTGGCTTTGAACCAGAACGGCGAACGGGTGGACACGCCCATCAGCAAGCTTCCTACAGCTTTGCCCATCGCCGACATCGGCCTCGAGACCATTGTCATCTATTCCAAATATATGAAAGAGGCCAAGGTTACCGTTCTCAACGGGCCGACCGGGGTCTTTGAGAAGGAGAACTTCCGGTTGGGAACCGCCGAGCTATTAAAAGCGGCCACCGAGTCTAGCTATTCCATTGCAGGCGGCGGTCATAGCGTGGCGGCAATTGAGCAGCTGGGCCTGGAGTCCAAGTTCACTCATGTGAGCATGGGTGGCGGCGCGTCCATAACCTATCTCTCTGGTGAGCCGTTGCCCGGAATTGAAGCTCTCAAGAAAGCAGCTCTCCGGGCGCGAAAGGCCTGATCGCTTCAGGGCAGGCTATCCAGCAATCCCAGCAATCTTTTTCGGCATGCATCCAGGATGGCAGAGGGGTCACCAGTCGCCTCCAGGGCGGCAGCAGACCTGTGCCCCCCGCCATCTCCCGCGTAGGCTTTTGCCACCTCACCCAGGATCTTTGCCAGGTTGATGCCCCTCCGGGCAGCCCCGCGGCTGGAGCGGGCGCTGATGCGAACGGCATCGCCTTTTCCGTGTCGCCCCGCTACAAAGGCCACGTCTGCTCCCAAATCCACCAGAGCCATGGCCGCAGAGCCCTCGAAGGAGTTGACAACCGTGCAAGCGATAAGCCAGTCTCCCTGGCGCGTCACCTCCGCACGGGAAGCGGCTTTGAGCAGGGCAATCCTCTGCGATAGGTCAGCTGGAACGGAAAGGGCCTCCTGCGCTTTTTCGTAGTCGAACCTTCCTGCCTCTAGGATCTCGGCTGCTACAAGGAAGGTGCCCGGCGAGGCGCGCTTGAAGCGGCCGGTGTCCGCAATCAGGCCGGCCATGAGTCCCAGGGCAATTCTCTCGTCGATCTTCCTGCCGTTTTCTTTCAGAATCGTCCAGACTATCTCCGCCGTGGATTTGGTGGGCTTCTGTATGAAGAAGAGGGCGCCATCCAGCAGCCCCTCATCCAGGTGATGGTCTACCAGGGCATAGCTTGCTGGCAGTCTGTCGCCCAGCTGGATCTTTACCGAGGTGTCCACTATCACCACCAGGTCATAATCATCCATTGGCGGATTGATCAGAACTCGCGCTCCGAGGATATCGGCCAGAGAGGCACCTGTCCGGCTAAGATCATCTGTCGCGCCAATTGTTCCTCCGAAGGCCCGGCTCAGAGCAAAGCTGCAACCGATGGCGTCAGGATCGGCGTTTCTGTGGCAGAGGTAGAGAACATCTTTGTACGGGCTGATG
>JAQVZT010000410.1 GCA_028708055.1 Methanothrix sp. | reverse complement strand
ATTATGTGGCGGTAGAACCACCGGAGCTGATAGGCAGCGGCATTCCCGTATCCAAAGCGGACCCGCTGGTCGTCTCCCAATCGGTTGATGCCGTGAAGAGCATTGCTCCTCAGGTAGGGGTGCTCTGCGGCGCAGGAATAACTCATGGCGAAGACCTGAGAAGCGCCCTGGAGCTGGGATCGATCGGCGTTCTGCTCGCTTCCGGGATCATCAAAGCAAAAGATCAGAGGAAAGCCCTGGAAGATCTGGTGACTGGTGCCAGGAAATGATTGCAGTGCATGTTCGTGTTTCCGGTCGGGTGCAAGGAGTTTTCTATCGCGCCTTTACTCAAGAGCGAGCACGCGCCCTGGGGATCAAAGGATGGGTGCGAAACATTCCCGGAGGCGGAGTGGAGGCAGTGCTGGAGGGAGAGAGAAAACAGGTTGGCGAGCTTCTCAAAGCCATGAAATCCGGGCCGGCCGGATCCATAGTCATGGGGATGGAATTCTCAGAGCTGGAAAGCAAGGGATATGAAGACTTTGCAATCGAATATTGATATGATTTAGATTAGTAGTAACTTATGTGATGTGATCTCATGCTTACCGTCAATAGATACAAATGCTGCTACTGTGGTGCCTGCGTCGGAGTCTGCCCGACATGCGCCCTGGAGCTGGTGGAGACCTGGCTTGAGGTCTCGGCTGAGTGTAAGGAGTGCGGCCTGTGCACCAAGATATGCCCGGTGGGCGCCCTCGAGGTCAAGGCATGAAATGCGACTTGATAGTGGTAGGGGCAGGCCCAGGAGGGTCGATGGCCGCAAAGGCAGCAGCTTCTGCAGGACTCAAGGTCGTAATGCTGGAGAAGCGCCAGGAGATTGGCGATCCGGTGCGATGCGCTGAAGGCGTCAGCAAGAGGGCCCTGTGCCGCATGGTAAAGCCCGAACCGGAATGGATCTCCTCCGAAGTAAAGGGCGCCAGGATCTATGCCCCGAACGGAAAGAAAATCGTCATGTCTGAGGATAAGGGCGGCGACGAGGTCGGCTATGTTCTGCAGAGGAAGATCTTTGATAGAAGCCTTGCCATGCAGGCAGCTTCCGCCGGAGCCCGTGTGCTGGTCAAGACCAGGGCTCTGGGCCTCTTAAAGAAGAATGGGGCAATCTGCGGCGTGTCTGCACTTCGCATAGGTGAGCCCCTTCAGATAGAGGCGCCACTGGTGATTGGTGCAGACGGAGTAGAGTCCAAGGTGGGACGCTGGGCTGGTATAGATACCGCTTTAAAGCTGCAGGATATAGAGTCCTGTGCTCAGTTTATGGTGCAGGATGCATCCATTGATGATGAATACACGGAGTTCTATTTGGGCAACAGCATTGCTCCTTCCGGGTATGCCTGGTCGTTTCCCAAAGGGGAAAAGCTGGCAAACGTTGGCCTCGGAATTCAGGGCTCTCGCTGCCATCCTGGAGATGCATTGCGACTGCTGCGCCAGCTGATGAAATCTCGATTCCCCAACGGCAAGGTTTTAGAGATGGTAGTCGGAGGTGACCCCTGCTCCGGGCCCATTGATAGCGCAATCGCCGATGGCGTGATGCTGGTAGGAGATGCCGCCCATCAGACCGATCCGCTCACCGGAGGAGGAATTCTCAATGCCATGCAGGCAGGAGTAATGGCTGGAGAGGTGGCCGCAAAGGCCATATCAGCAGGAAATGTCCGCCGATCCGGACTGCAAGAGTATGAAGACCGCTGGAGAAACGGTTTTGGCAAGGTCATTGCCAGGAGCTTCCAGTTCAAGGAGTTCTTCGTCAAGCTTACTGATAATGATATGAACCTGCTCATCGGATCTCTGGCCGATGAGGACATAAGCAAGATGGACCTGCCGGAGATGCTGCGTGTTCTCTTCCGGCTCAACCCGAGGCTGCTCTGGGGGCTGAAGAGCCTGATAATTTAGATCGGGGAGAAGAAAAATAATAGCATGCTCTTATGGCAGAATGGTCCTGCTTTTTCCCCTTTTTTTGCAGAATTCTTCCGGAATCCTAAGCCAGAACAGATGAGCCGTCCGCCCTCTTTGGCAGCCTCTCGGGATCGAACTGTATGCAGATCGCCTCTTTATCTGCATCAATGGCAACCACACCCATATGAAAGATGTAGCGCATGGTTCTGCGTCCGTCCGGAATCTGCAGCTTATATTCCCGGCGCAACAGAATGGCACTTGCCGCCTGAAGGGAGGGGCTGCTTTGCAGGAAGAGCAGGCCGGGCAGGTTCAGGAGATGGTGGCTGGCGGTAGGATACCTCTCCCCGATCAATTCACATAGCTCCTCGCGAAGGATTACAGCCTGCCTATCTGCACTCATCACGGCGATCTGCGTCTGCCCGGCACGCACCTGGTCGATGTGAGAACGGAGCGCATTGAAGATGTAGCTGTCCCCCCGGCCCCTGTTTTCCTCGGGCAGCAAGGTTTCCAGCTTCTTCATGAAGGGACGCAATAGAGGGCTGGTCTCCGCAAAAAGAACTCCGGGGAGGTTATCCACTTCGGCTCGAACCAGCTCCTTGAGATCCTTCTCGCGGACCATTATAGAGATCATAGTATTGCTTTTTCACGGAGAGGAGATATATGTTGCTGCAACTGCTAATGCGATATCGTCGGCCTGATGTCATTGAACTGTAAATTAAATAGTTACTAAATATTATTATAATAAGATCTATACGGGCGCTCCATAAATAAATTATTTAATCTAATTCTGACTTAAGATAAGGAAAGGCGAGAAATATCAACCCAATCGCTCAACTTCATTGAGGGGCATTTGGAAATTGCAGCAAATATAAATTCCCATATTAAGGCATTCATCTAGTTAAATCCACCTAAATGCTAATGATGCTTGCATTTTAAGTTATTATCTAAAGTATTAGTCTA
>JAQVZT010000058.1 GCA_028708055.1 Methanothrix sp. | reverse complement strand
GGAGAGGTTTGGCCCATTCGAGGCTCTTTTCTCCGCCTGCACCCTCTTTGGAGCCTGGGCCATCTTTCAAGGCCGCGCCCTCGACATTTCCATTCCCGTCGGTCCTGATCAGCCACATATCCACGCCACCGGCCCCATAGGATGACGTCCGTCCAGTCACAATATAGCCGCCATCCGCCGTCTGCTGAACCGCAGTGCCGTAGTCGCCCTCCTTGCCGCCAAAGGTCCTGCTCCAGATCACATTTCCTGCGGAATCGGTCTTGAAAAGCCATAGATCCGCTCCGCCGTCTCCGCTTGAAGAGGTATGGCCGACTATGATATATCCGCCATCTGCCGCCTGCTGAACTGAGGTGCCATAGTCATCGCCCTCGCCGCCATAGGTCCGGCTCCAGATCACATTTCCTGCGAAATCGGTCTTGATCAGCCAGAGATCCATTCCTTCAGAACCCTCTGAAGATTTGGATCCCTCTATGAGATAGCCGCCATCAGTGGTCAGCAGAACTCTGCTGTTGACGCTGACCGTTGTCCTATCTATTGCCGATCCGCCGAAGATCTTCTCCCACTGTTTTCCGCCCTGGGAATCGGTCTTGATCAAAATGATGCTCCCTTTTGACGAATCCCCGGCAACGATGTATCCTCCATCGCCTGCCTGCTCGACGAACGATCCCGTGGAAATCTGTCCCACATCCTCCTGCAGGTCAAGTGTCCTCTCCCATTCCTCGTCTCCCAGGCGATCGGTCTTGACCAGCCAGATCGTACTGGGACCCATCGAGCCAGTCGCACCGGTTGCGATATATCCCCCGTCCGCAGTCTGCTGAACGGAGAAGCCTCCGTCATCCCACGATCCCCCGAAGGTTTTATCCCACTCTTCTCTTCCCTGTGCATCGGTCTTGATCAGCCAGAGATCCTTTTCCCCTGCACCAAAGGAGGATGTGATGCCGGTGATGACATATCCGCCATCATCTGTCTTCTGGATGGATGTGGCAAACTCATTCCCGTCGCCCCCAAAGGCCCGGCTCCAGATCTCCTTGCCAGCAGAATCGGTCTTGATCAGCCAAATATCCATTCCCCCGACTCCATAAGAGGATGTGTGGCCAGTTATGACGTATCCCCCATCAGAGCTCACCTGGACGTCAGAGCCGATATCATCTTTTGCTCCGCCGAAGGTCTTCATCCAGGAACCTGCGGGAGGCTTTTCTGCCGCTACGGCTATGGCGGGAATCTTTTCAGACGCATTCGACGCAGTTATTCTGTATGATTCAGATCTGGCATCATCCGCGGCATTGGGCCCGGCATGCAATCCATCTCTTGCCCGAACCTCCATCCGAAAAGCGCCTTCAGTTGTATTCCAGGGCCACTGGTTGCTTAATTGCCATTCGGTCGCAGCGATGCCATTTAAAAAGAACCTGTAGAGAATCAGATCGCCATCTTCATCGGTTGCGTTTGCGGTCCACAATACGACTGAGCCTGCTTGCTGCGGGCTCGGCTTACTCGGAGCAAGGCTGGTTATCACTGGAGGAACATTGCCTTTCGGGACGCTTTTAGGGATGCTTTCCGGCGCATTTGCCGGCGAGACATAAGTTGCCGATGCCATGCCTTTCAGACATCCCGGTGCATCCACATAGACCGAAACCGTCCGGTTTTCGGCGGGAGTGAGGTCAGGCGACGTGTAATCGATGATATACGTTCCAGTGAGAATTCCCTGGATTTGGCTCAATATCTCTGCGAAATCCGCCTTGTTTATGTTGATCCACAGACCGGCGGATTCATTTGCAAGCGGCCTCATGTCTGCATACCTGGCCAGATCGGAACGGGGCACATTGGGATCGACATAGATGCTGCGAAAATCCGGAGAGACGGCGATTAGCATGGCACCGGACCCTAAGATATCTCTTTTCACATCGGCCATTGTATAAGCCGAATGGGATTTTCCGTCGCCCTTCTGCTGGGATGGTTCATCCGTTGCCAAGACGATGATCTTCTGAGCATCCGGCCTGAACCCAAGAGACAGCACCCTCTCGATCCCATCCAGCGAGTTTTCCGGCAGATCGGAACTTCCGCCTGATGTGGTGAGTTTGCCTACCGCTTTTCTAAATGATCCGGCATCATCCGTCCAGTTGGACTGAGTTATTACATCTGTGCCATTGAATGTGACCAGAGAATATCTGGCATCAAGCCTGCTCGCATTTATCTTTTCAGTCAGTTCACGGATCTTAGACTTTAGGGCATTGATCTCGTTATCCATGGTGCCCGTTTCATCAAAGACTATCGCCAGATCAAGCTTGTGTCCTGAGGAATTGCCGGTGAAATGAAAATTGCCGATAGCAGTATCATTTTTGTCTTCCGCAATCCTGAAGTCATCCCTCTTGAGGTCACGGTATCCTGCACAGATTTTGTCGACAAAGATATTTACAGTTATTTTTGGAAAAGCTGCGGCATCAATTCCGATGATCTTAGTTCCATTTCCGCCTGGTGCAGTCTGATCTGTCCCGCCTATTGCGGCGGTCGCAGCAATTGGATTGACAGTTGCGGATATTATTAATAGGTAAATTATAAACCCGGCTATCTCTTTACTTCTAATGCACATCAATCCTATTTGCAGAGACTCCAATGGATTAAAGGCTTTTCATTTGCATCACTGGCATTTTCCCTTCCCCCTTCACTTTCCAGTACCTTCTCTCCATGCAGCTTACGGCCAGCAGCAGCACTCCCGACACGGTCATGCCCATCAGCGGAAAGCTCTGGCCCAGGAAGATGGCAGTCACTCCGCCACCGACCAGAGCACAGAGCGCTCCACCGGAGGTCAGGCCCAGCCGCTCTTTGTAGAACCCGGCTACCGTCGGCAGGAGCAGGCCGCTGGTGAAGACCGTGTAGGCGATGAGCAGGGTCTTGATGATGCCCGGCAGGGAGATCGCCAGGAGAAGGGCGCAGCATCCGATGAGAACCACTGCCATCCGGGAGATCTTCATCAGATGAGCAGCACCCGCATCGGGCCTCGCTTTTTTGTAGATATCGAAGGTGATGATGGAAGTGATCGTCATGAGGCTCGTGTCTGCGGACGACATGAAAGCGGCGAGAAGGGCCGCGGCCACCAGTCCTGCCAATCCCGGCGAGAGCAGGCCGGTCATGAGCGATACTATGGCCTCTTCCGGATGAACTGAGGGATAAATCGATCGGCAGAATACCCCCAGAGAGGTTATGATGAATGCCAGCGGTATGAGGATGATGGCCGCAAATATTGCAGAGATCCTGGCCTGCTTTGGGCTTGTTGCAGAGAGCAGGCGGGAGTACATATCCGGGCCGACCAGATAAGCCGATCCCACTACTATAATCATGGAGAGGACATCCCAGCCGCCCATCTGGGCTGAGGTGGGAAAGCTGCTGCTCAGGATAGGTCCGGCTCCTTGCTGATCAAGGGCGGCAAAGAACAGGACAGTCATTCCGGCTATTATTACCAGAAACTGCACCAGGTCTGTTCTTATTACCGAGCTTTGTCCGCCGTGTGCGGTATAGAGAATGAATACCAGGCTGCAGGCAATCATGAACAGTGTGCCGCTTCCCCCAAAGACCGCGGAAAGAACCTTGCCGGCGGCAGAGATCTGCACGGCGATAACGCCAACCCAGGATACAGCGATGAGAAGCGAGGCGGCAGTTCTGACCCTCTGGCCGTAAAAGGATCCCACCAGCTCCGGCAGGGTATAAATGCCGCGGGAACGGACCTTTTCGGCAAGAAAGAGCGACAGGACCATCAATCCAATGGTGCCGGAGAGCATCCACCAGGCTCCGGGAAGACCGCTGCCAAACCCAAGGCCGGCCATGCCGATGGTAGAAGAGGCTCCCACGATTGTTGCGCAGAATGTGCCGATGAGAAGGATCGTTCTCATATTCCTGCCGGCCAGATGGAAATCATCCAGGCCCTTCAGGCGCGGCCCCCAGGCGCTGATTGCCAGCATGCTCAGCAGGTAAAGCGCTATTATTATGACGGATTGATTCATGATTGTCCCTCACCAGTTGTAAACCCGATAGTGAGTTTTTGGTTGACAATACCATCAGGGAAATATAAGTCTTTCTCACGGCACAGCAGGAATCATGCATCATAGCGGCAGGGAAAACAATATTATATAGAGAGGATAACAATATTTTGTGATCCAGTGGTTTGATCACCCTAAAATGGTATTATCGGGGGTGCTGATCTAATGAAGGTGTTAACAAAGTCGATATTAGTTTTTCTGGTAGCAGCATCATTGCTATCTATGCTTCCACTATGCGGGGCTCAGTCTGATGATCCGGTTGGAAAGCGTCCCGCAGAAGCAGCTGCAGAGAATCTCTTTAACAAAGGCATCGGCAACGCATGGACTGGCGGAGAGCCCTTTTCCTCAGGCGCGCCCGCAGGCGAGAGTCAGGCAAATGGCATTGCAGGCCCCGGTTTGGACCTGAGGATCATCGGATACCTGGATGTGGCTTCCGGCATGATCATTGCCAGCGACAGTGGCAATAGCCTGCATTTCAAACCTGCCCCGGGCAGTTATCCGGTTTACGGATACTTTGAGGCAGATAGGCTGATGGGAATTTTTATCGATTTTTCCAAATAGATTTGATTCTGGATCTTGCATGAGCAAGAAGGGGGCTGCGTGAGTGCCACGAGGCCCCTTAACTTCATTTAAGACCTATGCCTGAAATTCCCGGACGACATTCATTACAGCATCCAGGAGCGCTCTTGTAAGCTCGGGAACGAAGTTGCCCTTTTCCGTGTCCGTGAGCCATGGGCACATGGTGGTCGAGGATAGGAAATTCATAGTGATCAAATTGGAATCATCAACGCCCAGACGTTTCATGAAAGTTCGCACGAACTCCTGTCCATAAACCTCCGGCTCAAACTGTGATGTGGTGATGATCAGATCCGGCTTATGGTCGGGATCGTCCGGAGACAGGCTGAGAACCTCGAAGATCTTGTGGTTAAAGTCGTTAGCCTTTTTGGGGTCGGAATTGAGAGCGCCATTCCTGTCCTTAAAATTGAAGGCATAGGTGATGATGATCTGGTCGGACCCCAGCTTTTTCAGCAGATCCAGGCCCTCCGTGGTTATGTCCCGGTTCTCCTTCTCGACGATGCTCGTCTTTATTTCCCGTAGCTGTCTGTTGATCTCTTCCCGGCTCTTGCCTTCCCTCTCCGCAGGAATCTGCTGCACGGGAACGACGACGAATGGATCGTCCGGCCCGGCCAGGGTGACAATGCCTGCATAGAAGCGTTTGCTGTTAAAGAGGGCCTTTCCCAGAATCTTTCCGTAGCCGCTCTGGTCAGGGCGGATGATGCGGTGGCTCAGGTAGACGCCTGCGGCAGAAGCTCCCGGCTTTGATCCTTCGATTCCGAAGACGCCCATGGCGGCATCGACCTTCTCACCGTGATAGACCTCAGGAGCCAGGAATGCCACCAGGTCCCTCATGCTTCGATTGCGATAGCAGAGCCCTCCGGCAGGATAAGGAATGTAGCCTGCCTTATGGGGGTCGATTGTAACCGAGTCCGCCTTTGGGATGGTATTGTACTGAGTTGTCACATAATCGCTCAGCATGAAATCAGGGGTGTGGCAGTCCAATATCAATCCGGATGACCCGGCATGAGGCTTTCTCAGAAGGCTGGCAAAGTAGCCTCCCCAGGCAGCATCGACGTGGACGACAAACTCAAGCCCTGATTTGCGGTATTCCTCCCTCATGGCGACCACTTCCGCCAGTGGGTCGACTGCGCTCTCTTCTGTCGATCCCAGGACCACAACCACCATCAGCACGGGCTGCCTCATCGCCAGGCATCTGTCCAGCTGGGTTCGCAGATGCTTGCTATCCATTCGAGCATCACTGTCCACATTGATATTCAGGAAATTGTTCTTGCCAATGCCCAGGACAGCCGCATTCTTCGGCCATGAATAGTGCTTTGTGGCCGGCCCCATCAGGACGGGGGACATAGCATCTTTGAGGTGGAGTCTGCTGAACTGCTCAAAACCCAGGCTCTGAATGGTGTACGGGTCCAGAGCCTTGTTAATAGCCTCTGCGGAGATTCCGTACTCGATCTGCATCCTCTGAGTGATATTGAGAACATCATCGATTCCCAGGTTCAGAAGAGTCCAGGCATCCAGGTCGATGAGTGGGCAGCGCCTTCCGTCCGGAAGAGGTACGGTCATCCCTTTTGCCGCGTCCAGAGAGGGCTCGCTCTTCAGGGCGGCTGCAACTGATACCGGATAGTACTTCAAATTTCGTGCCGCCCACATGGCCTCCAGATTGGCGACCGACCCGTCGCAGGTGATGTGCCCCCATGGCAGGATTGCCTTTTTATCCTTTGGGGCTCTGGCACTGAAGCCCAGCATTTTGCAGAGGTCACTTCCCACCAGGGCTTCAAGGTAGGAGGTGACGGGAGAAGCTTCCGCAGCCACGTTATTCTGATTGTAGAGCATGGCAGAAAAGTATCCCATCATGCCAGGCATGGTCAGGTCCCAGTTCATGTGGGCCTGATATCGGTAGCTGAAAAATGGAACTGATTTCTTGAGCCTCTTTAACAGTTCGCTGTACTCGCGCTTCATGCATTTTACGCAATGCTTGTACTCTTCGCTTTTCTTCATCTCTTCAGTGACATATTTTGGGTCCTGGCTGTAGTACTCCTTTCTGTCATTGCAGTTGGCTTTGATTGCCTGCGCTATGAACTCAGAAAAGAGGTCCTGGTTTTCGGCCTTTGGCCCTAAAAACCACGCGGCCAACGATTCCGTGCCCGGGCCCTCAAGATTCAATAATTCCTCAGGAGGCTTGGATCTAATGTATTCATTTATTTTTCTGGCATAGTTGAGCTGTCTGGAATGCAAAGTATTTACCATTTATTTCCCTCTTGATAGCGAGCGTCGATAATCCTGGCGGGAACGAAATTCGCAGCAAAAACTTATGTATTCGCAATAGTTAAATTTTTCTGCATGTTTTGCCATGCGCAAAATCTGCAAAAAAAAAAAATTAATTAAAATATGATGATATAGTGTCGCCCCTTAATCGGCTTTGGGACGGTAGTCATCTCTGGGCGGATTAAACGTATCCACAACCACAGATGCCTCCAGTGCCAGTGCTGAGTGCGGGACATTGGGGGGAGCAGAGTAGCTGTCTCCGGCGCCGAGATCGAGGCTCTCCCCGCCTACGGTAATGCGGATCTTTCCCGAAACCACGTAGCCTGCCTGGTCATGGGGATGAGAATGGTCTGGAATTTGCACACCCTTATCCAGATCAAACCGGCAGATCATCAGCTTGTCAGAACTGACCAGAGTCCTGCGAATCAGTCCGGGTAGCATCTGCACCGGAATGGAACTATCATATTCAAAGAATGACATAATTTAGCACCTCAGACTCCCTGAATGAGCGAAAAAGAGCAGGCGTTGTGGCCCACATTTCCGCGGCCACAATATGCTGCCACGATACTATCATAATACGGTTACAGGCACGACGGCGTCCGGCTTCTACTTGACCGATGCGGACTGGGGCCGGCAGACTGCCAAATTATTCATCTCGCCGGTCTCTCCCCGGATGAATCTGTCCACCATCTCTTTTGCCATCTCATCGGGATACTGAACAGGCGGATGCTTCATTGTGTAAGCGGATATTGCCAGGAGCGGCCCGCCGATCTTTCTGTCCTTGGCCAGCTTGCAGATCCTGATGGCATCGATGGAGCTACCTCCGCTGTTAGGCGAGTCTTCCACGGATAGACGCAGCTCGAGGTTGATTGGCACATCTCCGAAGATCCTTCCTTCCATCCTCAGGAAGCAGACCTTGTTGTCTTTCTGCCAGGGCACATAATCCGATGGGCCGATGTGTATATCATCATCATTGAGGGGCACATCCAGAATGGACTGAACAGCCTGAGTCTTGCTGATCTTCTTGGACTTGAGCCTCTCCCGGCTGAGCATATTCAGGAAATCGGTATTTCCGCCGATGTTCAGCTGGTAGGTTCGGTCCATGACGCAGGCCCGATCCTTGAAGAGCTGGGTAAGGGCGCGATGGACGATGGTGGCACCGATCTGAGATTTGATGTCATCGCCAACGATCGGAACGCCTGCATCCGTAAATTTCTTAGCCCACTCCGGATTGGAGGCGATAAAAACAGGCATGCAGTTAACGAAGCCTACGCCGGCGTCCAGTGCCGCTTGAGCATAAAAGCGGGTCGCCTCTTCCGAGCCGACTGGCATGTAGTTAACCAGCACATCAGCGCCGCAGTCCTCCAGCTCCTGCCTCACGTCGCAGGGCTTTTCGTCGGCAATAACGAACCGCTTGTCCTCGGGATAATTGAGCATATGGGGAGCAAATCCGTCTAAGACCGGCCCCATCTTGACCAGCACATTCTTGCGGGGAACATCAGGATAGAACACCTTGGTGCAGTTCGGCGGCGCGAATATGGCCTGGCTTATATCCTGGCCCACCTTTCGCGCATCAATATCGAAGGCAGCAACAACATCAATATCGCCAGCTCTGTAACCACACACATCATAATGCATGAGTCCAATGCATTCTTTCTCATCAGTTTGCTTATAGTATTCGATTCCCTGAATCAGAGAACTTGCGCAGTTTCCCAAGCCCGCGATTGCCAACCTTATCTTTTTCAACCTCTTTTCCCCTCCTGGGTCAAATGAAGCTCGGAGACCTGAATTCGGAGTCGCAGCTTCGTATAAATGCAGGACATATATAACGTTATAGGCCTGGGACTATTTTCCCGGCCAGCAGCTCAATCATTCACAACAGGCGCCATCATGGCCTTTAGCATGCTGGTGAGATCCGCTTCCAGCTTAGCCCTACCTGCATCGCTTTGCTCGTACTCAATCCTGTGTGTCCTGGGAATATCCGTCAGGTATTTTGAGCCTTGCGGGTGAATCAGCACCGTCTCCTTTCCCAGAGTATGAGCAATGCCCAGGCCGTACATCACACCGGCATCTGCTCCGGTGAGGTCGGCGATAATCACCGCAGCGTAGCTAATCGATTGCCACAGGTCACGCACGGCGGACCTGCCGTCCCTTATATCCTCAGCCTCGATTGCGGGCAGATCGTTACTCTCGCTAGCTTTGACAATGGCCTCTTCATTTCCCCGCAGCGCGTTGTCACTGGGCAGGAGAAGAAGGAGCGTTCTTGAGCCCATCGGTTCAGGCGCATTTCCAAATATCGGCCTGGTCCGCATAAGGCTGAGCATGCTCTCAAATCTCAGAAACTCCGAGTCGATATGCTCAGATGCGACCTTCTGCAAAGCATCATGCCGATCTGCGGAGCTCTTCTCCATCAAGCCCGCGGGAATCTGAATGATAAACGCATCTGAAAAGCCGAACTCCCACTGGGCGCTGTTGGCCGCCCGCTGGGGCGAGAGCGATATGTCCGGCCGGTAATAATAGCTTGCAATCCTGTCGCTCATCCTGAACTGCCCCAGAATGGACAGGTTATCTCTGTCCAGAATCGCCACCGTGCTGCAGGGAAGTTGGCTTCTGGCGATGCCTCTCTGAAGATGCCTGTCATCGGTCAAGGCATTGACCATCTCCATGAACTCGCCAATCAGCTTATCAACCCTGTTAATAAGCTCACTATCCATTTCGCCGCTTCTCATCCGGTCTGCATCATTAAGCATACACTCACATCCAGATTCTTCCACATCCGCACGGCATGATTGCCTCGACCATAATAGTTCCTGACCAGCTCGCGTTCCTGGTAGCCGGCTTTTCTGTAAAGCTCGACCGCCTCTGGCCGGTCCAGCGCCGCTTCCAGCCGGACCGCCTGGGCGCCCAGGAGAGCAAGCTTCTCCTCCAGTGACGCCAGCAGCTTGCTGCCGATGCCCTTCCTGCGGTATTCGGGATGGACATCCAGGGTATAGACTGCACCCGCCTTTCCGCTGGTGTACCCCATAATGAAGCCCAGCACCTTCTTATCCGGCTCGCAGGCTACGAGAGACACCGCATAGCGAATCAGATAAGCGAACATCCTGGGCGGAAAAGCGGTCTCTTCCGGAAAGCAAAGCCCTTCGATTTGCACAATCTGGGCCAGATCCCCGATCTGAGCGTTCCGAATCCTCATTTCTCCACGGGCACCTTGCCTGAAACCTGTTTTATAACCGCCTCATAAGCCCCGAAGACCTCAGGAATCTCGATAGTGCCCATCACATCAACTATCCCGACGGCGGCTATCGCTCGACCTTCGATCATTATGGGGGCAACAGAGACGGGAATGCCCCGATAGGCTCCTTCTTTGGGGGTGGTTCGAATGCTCCTCCCAGTTGCAAGAGCCTCTTCCAGGACGGGGCCGCTGTACTGGTCGTCCAGAACCTTTCCCTTCTCAACCCGCACTCCGGGAAACTTCGCTGAGCGCATTGTAACGGGCAGCTGGACGATCTCGCTGAAGGCAAGGGCGAGTGCAACCAGGTCAGCTGACCTGGCGTCCTCAGATATCACAACTCTGGGCATGCTGAGGATATTGGGTCGCGATATCAAATAAACCCTCTCCTTACATTTCTCTAACTTCTCTTCAAGCCCTTTATCTTGAGCAGCCTTGCCTGGAAGCCGTGATATTTAGCAAATCCCTCCGAATCCTTCTGGCTCAATGTCTGGGAGTCGAAGGAGACCATGTCCTGAGAATAGAGGGCATCAGGAGACTGCCGGCCTACGGAAATGGCACTGCCGCAGTACAGCTTCATCTTGACCGATCCATTGACCCTCTTTTGCGACTGATCCAGGAAGGCATTAAGATCGGGGTACAGCGGGTCCTCCACCAGGCCCATGTAAGCCATCTCAGACCAGGATTCGTCAACCATGACCTTGAAACGAAGCTCTGCCCTGGATAGGACCAGGTGCTCGAGGTCCTTATGCGCCGCGAGGAGGATGGTTGCCGCTGGATGCTCATAATTCTCGCGAGCCTTCAGGCCCAGAACCCTGTCCTCCACCATGTCCGTCCTGCCCACGCCATGCTCGCCTCCGATCAGGTTGAGCTTCTCAATCAGCTCGACGCCACCCATCGGCACCCCATCCAAGGAAACTGGAACGCCCTGGGCAAATCCTATCTCAACGATCTGCGCCTTCTTGCTTGCGTCCGGCCTCTTCGTCCAGCCGTAGATCTCCTCAGGCGGCTCGAAATAGGGGTCTTCAAGCTTTCCGCCCTCAATGGAGCGAGACCATATGTTCTCATCTATCGACCAGGGTTTATCGCGGGTCACAGGGACCTCTATTCCATGATCGCGGGCATAATCTATCTCCCATTCGCGGGCTAAATCCAGCTCCCGCATGGGGGCGATGACCCGGCAGTCTGTGGCCCGGAATATGGCCTCGAAACGGAGCTGGTCATTGCCGCGGCCTGTGCATCCGTGCGCCAGGTTCTTTATGCCCTTTCGAATGGCGATTTCGACCGCTTTTTTGGCGATCAGCGGACGGGCGATGGCCGTTCCCAGAACATATCCTTCGTATGAGCCGTTGGCTTTGATGAGCGGAAAGATGTAGTCTCTTACGAACTCCTCTCGGGCATCAATTACGTAATGCTCGTCAGCCAGCTGCTTGGCCCGGCTGTTTCCTCTTTCGATATCCGACCTCGGCTGGCCTACGTCCACCAGAACGGTGACTATTCTATCAAATCCATACCGCTCTTTGAGGAGCGGAATACAGACAGATGTATCCAGGCCTCCGGAATAGGCCAGTACAACTTCAGACACTTAGCAACACCAGTCCCGTACAGGAGACCGGATCGATTTAACCTTATCTCTTCTGGCAGCGATAAGTCTATAACTGCCGCGAAAAAAAGAAGGATAAGATGACCCAGCTTATCAAGACTGCCGCATTATGCGTGGACTTTGACCGGGAAAAAAAAGCCCTGCAGGCGTCAGGCGCTCTGGCTCTGATGGTCCAGCCGGCTATAAAGATGATAAACCAGAGGCTTGCAGAGGAGAAGCCTGCCCAGGTGAGGCTGAAGGATGTGGTGGCCAGCACCTGGCTGCCGCCCATTCCCAGCGG
>JAQVZT010000409.1 GCA_028708055.1 Methanothrix sp. | reverse complement strand
AATGCCGCTGCAAAATGCCATTGTGGGCGACGTATTCTGCTTTGCCAGGGATGGCTCGCCTGATATGGATCGCCTGCAGGCCGTCACCCCGGAGAACCTGCCGGCCATCGACCGGCTGGCCAGGAGGAGCAGGGCATTTCTCACTCTGCCTTTGATAGGATTTGAGACGGAGATAGAGGAGGGCGCGCAGGGCGAGATAGAAAGGTCAATTCTCAGAGATGAAGGCGTTCTTCCCGAAAACTTCCGCGTTCCGGAAAACCCGGACCTCGGCTCAAGGGGCACCAGGCGTGCTGCTCTGTGCCAGGTCAAACCGCAAATTGAAATCGAGGAAAATCTGGCAAGGCTGGAGTTCAGCCTGCCCAAAGGAAGCTATGCCACGGTAGTATTAAGAGAGTATATGAAGATCCAGGATGATATCCGCGATACCAGCCAGGATGAATCCCGCCAGGATGGTAATAGACTGGATGAGGCTTAGCCGGGATGATAGAAGCTGTATGATGATGACACTCATAGCAAAAAAGCAAAAATGATCAAGCCGAGGAATGAGCATTGCAACTTGAATTAGCTGATCCGTATGTAGTAGTATATAAGCAGATACATGCTGTAGTTGATGACGAGGGCCGAAGGGTAGAGCTAATGGAACGCTCTAATTGCTACGGGGGATCGGCCTGGGCCAGATATCACTATTCTCACGGGCCACTGGTAAAAAGCTCCCGAAACCTGGGCGAATGGTTCCGCTACATGATCAATCCCGGCAAGTCTGATCTGGATCTTGTCTCCTCCAAGAGATCGGCGGGCATAGAATCGGTAATTGTGGAGGGCAATGAGGTGGAGGTGACTTATGCCGGCCTTGGCGGGGGCGGGGTGGGAGCAACCCTTTCCCGAGCCAGAGCGGATGATGTTCTGCGCTATGATGTAACGGAATGCGGCGGAGGGCGCGTAGCTCGGGGCACTCTAGTCCTGCCCAGAAGAGAGCGGCTGATCATTGGGGTAGACGATACCGATTCCAAGACGACCGGTGCCACCTGGACACTCATTCACAATATTGCCAGCAAGGTTGATCGGCCCGAGGCCCGCTATGTCTCTCATTCCCTGGTGCAGCTCTTTCCCGTGCCGACGAAGACCCAGAATTGTGTCTCCACGGCAGTGGAGTTCGCTTGCCTGCCCGGCAGAGGGGAAGCCATGCTCTCTGACTTCAAGGCTCTGCTGATCAAGTACTCTGTCTCCAAGCAGACGGGAATGGCAGTCTTCCGGGACTTTGACCCCTCGTCCCTCCTGCCCTTCGGCCAGAGGTGCAAGCGGGAGCGGGTTCTCTACGAGGATGCTCTGGATGCAGCGCGGGAAAATGGCGTTCAGATTCTGCTTAATGGCCAGGGTCTGATCGGAGCTTTGGCGGCGCTGCCCTTCTGCGCTCAGCCCGATGAGTCGGTTGTCCCAGGCATTGCATGACGAGAAAGCCAAAAAGCGGCCATGAAGCAGCAGTCCTGGCAGCTCAGGATGCCGGATCATCGGTTCGAACCTATGTTCCCGGCTATCCCATTACCGATCTGGCGGCTGCGCTCGGGGCCGAGATCTCGGTTAACGAAAAGGTGGCTTTGGAGATCGCCCTCGGCGCTTCGGCTACGGGCCGCCGCTCCCTGGTGGTCGTCAAGCAGGTGGGCATGAATATTCTGGCCGATCCCCTGGTGATATCGGCCACCCATACAATCGGCTCCGGCCTTGTGATCATCGCCGGAGACGATCTGGGGCCGAGGGGCTCACAGGCAGAGATGGACAGCCGCTTCTTCGGGCCCTTGGCAGAGCTGCCGGTTCTGGATCCCAGCACTCCTGCAGCCCTGCATGCTTCTATTCTTGAGGGCTACACGGTATCTGAATGGCTGAGAATCCCGGTTATCGTCCGGGTGACAGCTCGCCTTCTGGCTGATGATGGGCCGGAGATTCTGCCCCGGCCCGGCAGGACGGCCCCCTTGCATATCGATAGGGATGACTGGGATCTGACCATGCGCGGGCGGCATCAGAGGCATCACGATAGAATTATGGCCTTTGCTGAGGAGGCTTCCGAGTCCTCGACTCTGAACCGCCTGGAGATCTCCGGAAACGTGGGCATCATAGCCAGCGGTCGGCCCGCGGCTCTGGCGCAGGGCCTGGGCGTCTCGTTATTTACCGTGGGCTACAGCAATCCACTGCCTGCCAAGCTGCTGCGCCGGTTCATCGATGGCCATCGCATGATTCTGGTGGCAGAGGAGCCTGAGCCGTTTATCGAGTCGCATCTTGCCTGCAGCTCCAAGATCCTGGGCAAGCTCACCGGCCACCTGCCCAGAGGGCCTCTGGAGAGGTCGGACATCGTCCGGGCGCTGGAAGGCCTGAAAGAGCCGGTGCATAAAAGGCCCGCCGTCTACGAGACTGTGGCGGAAAGAGGATACGAAGGCGTCTGTGAGGGCTGCCCGTTCATACCGCTCTTCCGGGCTCTGGGCAGAATCGATGTGCCTGTGGCCGGGGATGCGGGATGTGCCATCCGGGCTACCCGGGAGCCCTACCAATCGGTAGACGTGGTCTACGGCCTGGGATCATCGGTGGGCGTGGCCTCCGGTTTTTCCAGCAAGGGAATCGCTCTGGTGGGAGACTTTGCCCTGGCCCACTCTGGATTGCAGGGCCTGATAAATGCCGTCTGGCAGAAGCGCGGGGTTCTTGTTGTCGTGCTCAAAAATGATTTGGCGGCCATGACCGGCGGGCAGGATGTGCCGGATCTGACAGGTCTCTTAGAGGAGTTGGTGCCGACGGTCCGCTTGCAGCTGCCCGCTCCGGAAGATGAGGTGGAGCTGCTGCTCAGCGAGGAGCTAAAGAGATCGGGAGCGTCGGCGATAGTAGCCACGGGAAGGTGCAGCA
>JAQVZT010000408.1 GCA_028708055.1 Methanothrix sp. | reverse complement strand
GGGAAAGGTGCTGGTATTTGGTGACACTTCCTGCATATTCAATAACGAACTGCCGTTTCGATATCAACTGATCTATAATTCCGCGTCCTGGCTGACAGGCGGAAAATCGGATCTTGAGGATTATCAGTATTCGGCATCCGTCTTCATTCTTCTTCTGGGCCTGACAGCCTATTTCTTTGCAGGGAGATCTTTTGCGGGCCGAACTTTTGAAGGCAGAACCTTTGCAGATCGAGTATATGCAAATCGAACCTTTGCAGATCGAGTATATGCAAATCGAACCTTTGCAGGTAGAGTCTCTGCGGATCGAGCCTCTTCCGGCAGCAGTACTATCGAGAAGAATTTCGGCATAGATCAAGGCGGGCTATCTCTAATGCTCTTGATATGTATCGCCCTGGCAGCTGCGCTTTCGCTCGGGCTTGCCGCAAGCATAAACGATTCCCGGACAGCGGCCCTGCAAGCGCCTCAAGAAGAGGTGGCCTGGATAGATTTCACCCATCTGAACCAGTTCAATTCGGAGAACTATCGAGACGACGGCGTGGCAGGATTGACGGAAAATCTCTTCAGAAATGGATATTTGCCTCAGGTCTTGCAGAAAGATCAGGAAATTTCCGAGATCCTCAAGGGATCAGCAGCTATCATAATCGCACCAAATGAGGATTACACTGCAAAAGAGGCCCAGGAGATCCGGCAGTTCGTGAACTCCGGCGGTTTGCTGATTTTGTGTGCCGGCTATAAGAGCGCCGGTCCCCTTATCACGATATTGAAGTCTTTCGGCCTTGAGATTGGAGATATTCCTCTGGGCTCCTTTCCCTGGATCGAAGAGACCCACGCCACCGGAGGGCAGGCAATCGTATCCCCTGAAAACCTGAGACTGTACTGGCATAAGCCAAAGTTCATGGAGGCTTATCCGGTCCGGGCGGATGGCGACTATATGCCGATAACCTGGATGCGCTACAATGATGTTGTATATAACCTGATCATTCAGAAGAAAGTTGGATTGGGCAATGTGGTTCTCATTGGCGACTCACGGTTTTTGCTCAATGAGAATCTGGAGCACCTGTCGCAGGGAGAAGGCAAAGAAAATCGCGAGCAATATCAGCTTCAGTGGTTGGGAAATATTGAGCTGCTGCGAAAGATTCTGGCTGCCTGGGGGACCGGGATGACATGAATCAGGGCATAATGCAGGAGATATTGCAGGGCAGAAAGCAATTATTATGGTTGGCGCTGATGCCGTTAGCCGCATTCTGGCTGTTTTCGCTGGGAATCTATGGCCAGGCCACCAGCTCCTTGATGAGCGCATCGTCCCTTCTGCTGGGGATCGCCTTGTCCATCACATCATTCTGGAGGGCGGATGCAGCAATTGATCGGAAATATTGCACCATTCTGCTCCCTCTTATCCTCGCCGCCTGGGCGATACCTTATCCCTACAATGCCGGCCTGATAGTCTGCATAGCGGGCCTTGCTGTCGCTCTTGCCGCTCCTGGTTTGCGTTCGCTCTGGCTTGCGGCCCTGTTCTCAGGCGCCGTCCTCAGCCTTCAATCCCTGGCCGTTTCCATCTACTATCTCCTGGCGGCAAATTATCATTCTGCGAGCGTCCTTGCCTCTGGACTGGCAATTATTCTGGAGCGAACCGGCATCCAGGCAGCAGCAAACGGCGGAGCGGTCTTTGTCTTTGCCCAGGAGAAGGTATTTCCATTTTCTGCAACATTAGAAAAGCTCGGAATCTATCCCTGGATCCTGATATACGCCGGTTCTCTATTAATATTATTCATGATTTCCAATAATGCTGCAAAATTCTTAAAACGCACTCTGCTCGCTCTTATCGCCAGCTTCATTTATCTCTTGCTGAGGTATGTCATTCTTGTCCATATATTTTTCTCGATGGATTTGCCGGAAGCAGCCGATATGAAAAATGAGATCTTCACGGATCCCTGGTGGCTGATATTCAGTTTCCTGCCACTGGTGCTACTGATGCTTCTTTGCCTGAGAATTCCTCCAGACCTCAAACTTGATTTCCAGATGCAGATGGACAGAAAGAAGGCCGTTGCCTTTGCGGCCGCAATGTTGTGCGTTTTCTGTCTGTCCTCCCCAGCGATCTTTCTGGACACTGGGACAGAAAAGGAAGGGCGGGTGCTGGTCGATGAGATTCACAGCATCTGGGAGTCCTCTACCCTCAAGCTCGACCGCAACTGGTACGGAGAAAATTCCACCTATAACTCCTACAGCATGATCCAGTGGCTCAATGAAAGCTATCATGTGGACCGGGTAGTGAGCCCGTCTTTTAGAGAATGGAATGTAACCGGAGCGACAAAAGTCATTCCCGACATAATATCAGACCGCATAACCGATGAGATTCTAAATAATTATGATATATTAATAATAAAAACACCATCCGCCTATCAGCCATCTGAGATTGAAGCAATCGTGAGATTTGTCGATAACGGAGGAGGACTGTTTCTGATAGGCGATCATACCAACTTCGCCGGCATCGGCACAAATCTGAACCAATTATCCAGTCGATTCGGAATAGAATTCGGTTTCGATGCCGTCAATACCATCCGTGGAAGGCTATTTTACTTCCAGCGAGAGGGCTTCATCCATCCGGTCCTCAAATATATGCCCTATCTGGACTTCATGACCGGATGCAGCCTCAAAGCACCTCTTTTCGCTGAGCCAGTAATCACTGGCACCGGCCTTCGTGCCGATCCGGGCGAGTTTGCCTCAGTGGGATTTTTCAGAGAGACCAGGGCGAATGATCCTACCCAGGTTACAGATACTGTCTGGGGCCTCTTAAATCAGGCGGTGGCTGTAAAATATGGAAAAGGAAGAGTTGTGGCATTTGCCGATTCCACAATCATCTCCAATTTCCGAATATTCTTTGGCGGCT
>JAQVZT010000057.1 GCA_028708055.1 Methanothrix sp. | reverse complement strand
GAGAATTTTCCTATCTTCAAAACGAGGTTCTGGCCCTCCGTCAGGACGGGCGGCCCGCTGATGATCTTCTCCTCAGCGAGCCATTTTCCTTTTATGTGGCCTTTTAATATCGAGTCGTCACAGACAACCAGGCCGCTCTTTGCCCGGCTGCAAAGCAGGGATGCGCCTGCGCTCTCCAAATCCAGTCTGTGGAAGCCGGATACAACATCAAACCAGAGAGTCGCGATGTGACGACCCTCCAGCATCACCTGATCGCGACGATCCAATCCTGCAATCTTGTTGAGCAGGATTATCCTGTCATCCAGCAAATCCGCCGTGCCGTAATCTTGAACAATCAGCTCTGAGAGAAGACCCTTTGTCGCCCTGGAGCAGAGGCGGATATCTCCGGGCGGCGCAAGATCCATCCTATGGCCTGGGCTATGGCAGGTGGAGCATCTTTCCGCCAAAAGGGGAATGCCGCATTTTTCGCACCAGAACAGCTCGCTGCTAGCGGGAGAAAACGTCTTGCTGTAGTTATTTTTATGCATGGATACAACCTAAAGTCTCCTCTGGTTCTATATAACGACTTTCATGCCCGGCATCAGGACGGGCTGTCCATCTTTGTTCGGTTAGCCATAACAGAATATGAATATCAAAAGAGTTAAATACTATGATGATTACATTGTTATTATTAATATTATGTAGGAACAAAATCAGAACAACGAAACGGCGCAGGGCTTTTCTGCTACCCTCAGCCATCCCCTCACCCTGGGCCGTTTTATCTCATTTAAATCTATTAAAAGACAATTTAATTATCTATAATTGATTAAATATTGATCTAAAATTGATTAAATATTGATCTAAAATTGATTTAAAGTTTGATTTAATATTTATCTAAAATTGATTTAATATTTATCTAAAAGTGATTTAATATTTATCTAAAATTGATTTAATATTTATCTAAAAGTGATTTAATATTTATCTAAAATTGATTTAAAGTTTGATTTAATATTTATCTAAAATTGATTTAATATTTATCTAAAATTGATTTATGGTTAAGAGCCTAACTAATTGATCCTATTTTTCGACCAGGAATTTCACAATCCATCGGGTCAAAAAAATTGTTAAATTGATAAAATTGTGAATTAAAAATACAAATATTTAAAAAAAAATCAAACTGCGCGCGGCCACCCCACCCTAAAGGGATGGGGTATGCTTCGGGCCGCGCGCTTCGTTTAGACGGAATCCAGAAACGATGAAATCATAGGTTCATTTGATTCAGGACCTGAATAATTGCGAATCTGGATCAGATTTCCAGAGAACCCTGATAATCAATCTCAGGAAATTGAAATCCGGGCGAGGGTTCACTTCATCCCCACCCTAAAGGATGGGGAATTCGTGACCCTCCGCGCCCCCATTGTATTAAATTGCTCCTGGACCTATAAAGAACTCATTGAGATCTACCCGTGTCCAGTTCTGATATTTCGGAATCTTTACCCATAGCTCATTCTCCCTTGGAATGGCCACGACCTTAAGCCGGGTAAAATTGCCGGAGGGTCCCCCTTTTTCAATATCCGTATCAAGAACGTTCATCATAGCCTCTGCATCGAATTCGCCTCTATATCTCTCCCCCAGCCTGAGCAGGTTGTCCCGTCGAAGGGTGGTGTTGTATGGATCTCCAGCGAGTGGCCCGAGTCCCCAATCCGGATTGCTAAAATGGTTTGTGCTGGCCAGGAAACCGTCCCTCATCGGCATGGCTCTCTTAAGATCGAAGGTTGCCCACTCGTAGGATCGAGCCTCTCTCTCATCTGCCACATTTAATAAAGTCGCCCAATTAATCTGGGAGGAATGGATGGCAGCGTCCAGCTGCTCCAGTGAGGAGAAATCGAAGAGGAACGACCCGAGATACGTAATCCTATCTGGGAAGAAGGTGGTGCCGCCCGACGATGACCCATCATTGGCCTCCAGGAAGATTCCCTGATCATTCATCCCGGTATGGATCTCAAGCTGTGTCAAACGGCAGACGCTGGCAACGGAGTGACTGCCGTCGGTCGGATTGTAAATGCAGACGATGGTATAATTGATGAAATCCTCCATCGTTGAATAGAAATCCAGATTCCTTCCCGCTACTGTATATGCATCCCGGGAATACTCACTCCATGCGAATGCCGCAGAGCAGCCCGGTGCAATGTATGGAACTCGGCTGAGAATCGTCAGATTGAGCAGAGACAGCCCCGATGTCTCGGATATGCCCGATAGAATATCCCGGAACCTCTTAGGGTAATGGTTAAACCTATCCATTGAATCCAGAGCCAGACGCTCATAAGACATATTATTATCTTTAATAAAATAATCTAATACGCTGCAATTGTAGTAATCATGAATCTGATCCTTCAAGAGATAGCCCTCTTGCCTGCCCATCTCTCGATAGCTTCCGGATAATTGTAAAACCAGCAGCTTGTCGATTCCGTAAAGCTTTCCACCTTCATATTGCGACAGCAGCACCGGGCTGGAATTATCCTCCATCGCCTGGGCCATGCAGGGGATTATCAAAGAATATACAAGAATGACCAATGACAACTGCATTACAGCGTGACCTTCTGCCATGCAACTGATATATCTTTTTAATGGAAATAAGGATTTTGGATAAAGCAAAAAGAATACAGATAAACGAAATGAAGACAAACAGAATGCAAACAAACAGAATGCAAACAAACAGAATGCAAACAAACAGAATGCATACAAACAGAATGCAGACATGCGGATCTACACACCCGCCATTCATGTTCATAAAAAAGGAAGTGCAGCGGTCCCTTTTCAGGGGCACGAAACATAGATTCCGGATCCCAGCCACCAGGTCTCATCAACTTTCATTGCGTAGCCGATCTTGAACTCGTCTTTGTTATCATGAGCCGGGTTTGGGAAGATGAAGTAGGTAAATCCTTTTCCACCTCTGGCAACCTCTATCAGGTTTCGGATGTAGGGGACGCCATTGGAATCGGTCTGGTTTATCTTGTCCTTGCCGATCCAATCCGGTTTGAAGGGATGGGCAATGTTGGTTCCATTAAAGTCATAGGCATAGATGTAGAGGTTGCCCTGAACAAATGAGCCGGTCTTATTAGAAAACTCATCGAGCGCTTTATCCTTGCCATTCTCATGGGCATAGGCCACCGCAGACTCGACAAATGCTTTCAGTTCTGTGGTGTTATATGCCCCATTCTGCGAATCATTCGCGGATCCTATCGATTTTTCGCTTGATACAGCCAATGGCATGACGAAAAATGCTGCCGTCAGCAGCAGGACTGATGCCATAAGCATATTCCATTCTTTCATCTTTTTATCACATCTCATTGTTTTTTCATTGGTTTGGATTTCATGCTAAGATGGGAATGAATCAAGAAAAGGAATCGTAGCAGATATTATTGCAGTATTGCCTTATTTGAAACACCCCTGGATGGCAATATCAATTTCGCTTATGAAGATTGCCCTATAGCATGCTGAATTGCGATGATCCCTCATTTTTTGAGCAGCGGATTGCTGCAAGCAGGTGGTGTTGAGAATTATTGCAGAGAGATTGCTAAAAATTTTTTTTGGACGGATTTCCCGGCACAACTGCTCTTGAAGGGCTGGCCGTAGCTCTAAGGCACAAGCGAGATGATAAATGCCCTTCCCCGTTTCTCCAGCACTATCTTGTTCTCGCGACCCAGCCAGCCCAATGCTCCATAGACCAGCTCCCTGCTCAATCCCGTCATTTTTACGAGATTATCGATGGCACAGGGACCATTCTGATTGAGGGCCTCCCAGACAATGCCGGCATTTATGCCGAAGACCGACTCGACCGCTATTTCCGTCATAGCCTGTTATACGATCTCATGATAAATTAAGATAACCTCGGGTATGCTTGAGGAAATCAAATATATACAGATCGTCAATTATCATCTATGAAAAAAGCCAGATTTCTCATCCCACCATTCATGCTTGCGTCCATGCTGGTGCGCATTCTGGTGCGCATTCTGGTGTGCATGTTGGTGTGCGTGTTAGTGTGCATGCTTTCGGAACCAGCATTTGCTGCGCCAATGCCTCAACAGATGATCGTTAATAATGATACAAAACAATGCGCGAGATTTCTCACGGGAGACGAATGCATGGACTGCACGCCACCCGTCGGATGGGCAGTGCTCGCAACACATTCGTCCTGCCCGCAAGGCTACACAATGGTTACAGTAAACGGTAACTGCAAGGGACTCGAGCTGGACCATTGCTGCACTGAAAAGCATTCCGGTGCCTCTGGCGATTGCCGGAACCTTGTCAAAAACAGCATAACCAGGCAATGCTCATTTCTCTCCAGTGCTTCTGATCAGCTCCCTGCTGGCTGGATGAGGATGCCGGCGAATGCCACCCCGACCGGATGGCTCTGTCCGCAGGATTATTCCTGGACAGCACTCGGGAAAGCCACGGCGACGACCATTGCTCAATATGGACCGATCAACGTTGTCTCAGTAAGAGATGATGCAGATTATCGCGTTGCCACAGGAAATTATGTCTCAGGATGGACATGGCTGAAAAAGCCGGGGCAATCCGCCTCCTGGACATTTTATGGCCTTCCGGTCGACAGAAAGCTGTACATTTATCTAGCTCCTCTTGTTACCCGTCCTTCTGGAGAAGGGGGCGGCAGCGGGTATTCAACTGACGTGAGGATAACTTTTGAAACGAGATCGGGCGGCGAGAATGCGACTGTCGCTCTGAAAAACACCCACCCAGAATTCAAAATGCCTGCGGATACCGAAGGCTGGGGCTACCAGACATTCGGCTACCTGATGGTTCCGGAGGACAAGATATCGCTTGATGGAAAGATGACCGTTACTCTCACCAAGTATCCAAATGATGAAGATGTAGCTGTAAACCGAGAGTGTTGCAGCATCGAGTACGTCTAAAAAACAAAAGTGACAAAAATGCTGTGCGGCTAATCGGATCGGGTCCGATAAACCACACTATTCCCAATTTTTTTGCTGCCATCTGCTGCTTTGCCCACATTTGCTATCTGTTCTCTCCTTGCCATTCGTCCCATCTTTGCCATCCGTCCCATCTTTGCTATCCGTCCCTTCTCTGTTATCCTTTACTTCGCTGCTATTTCGCATCAAAAGGATCGAATGGCGACCAGTCGCCACTCGTTGCCATGAAGCCCTACAGTCGTCCAGCATATCTCTTTGGTGACATTTTCGTTATGCTCTTTATTGAGGAAGACATAGCTCCCCATTCCGGACCGCTCCGCCACCACATCTCTGCCGAGAGCCAATAGCTGAGGATACGGCTTGTAGATAGGATCCTCAAAGAGATTCTTCCCGATCTGACTGGAATCGGTATCATACAGGTTCAGGCCATCCTTTTGTATGACCGTGACGCTGTAATTCGTGCCATTCAGCAGGGGCACAGCTATCGATCCGATGACCTCTTCGGGCATCATTATTGCACCCATTGCACCGATGAGCTGCCCGGAAGCAGAGAAGACTGGATAGGAGATTATAGAAGCATTGTAGCCCTCTACCAGCCTGAAGACACCACTGAAGTCAGGGCTTTTAGTTCGCATCAATCGAACCGTGGATTCGCTCTTGCTGACATCGGCGCCTTCGAAATTCCTGTAAGAATCAGGCTCAGCGATCTCGATCCTTCCCTCAACGCTGCCTGCGGTAGCTTCGATGAAAGAGGATCCTGAATTGGTGAGATTTCGCAGGATCACTCTGGCCTTTTCTCCTTTGATTCCGGCGGTTGAGAGCTGATAAGATGAATCTGCAACAGCCTCATCCAGATCATTGATTTTACCCTGCAGATCCGCCTGAAGACGCAGAAGGAAGTATGCCATGTTGCTTGCCTTGCTGCCGGTCAGGTTGCTCGCTGTGCTGCTCGCTATGCCGCTATCATATTCTCTCTCTCCGCTCAATTGCGCTCTGTAGATCCCGGCTCCCAGATACCAGGTGTCATCGACCTTCATCACATAGCTGATCTTGGGCTCGCTCTGATTGGTGAGGGGATTGGTCCAGTCGCACTCGTAATAGCCGCTCCCGTTCAGGGCGATGGCCCTCATATCCCTGTTTATGTAGACTCCTTTGTCGTTTTGAATATTCGATCGATCGGTGCCCACTTCATTGGGCATGAATGGCAGGCACAGACAGGTGCCGTTAAAGTCATGGGCGAAGATGTAGACATCTCCTCTCACCCAGGAGCCATTGATTTCCATGAAGTCCTTTATCGCTTCATATTTTCCCACATCTCTGGCATGTTCCGCCGCAGATTGCACAAAGGAGGCCAGCTCGGATTCGTTAGCTGGAGCTTTGAGCGATGCATCTGCGCAGCCCAGTGACTCATCCTGCGCGAGAACCGTCAATGATGCCGTGCCTGCCAGGCTCAGCAAAAGTATGGCCATTAGCATATTCCTGATCTTCATGTATTCCACCAGAATTCCCGAGGATTCCCCGAGATTGAATGCTCCGCTAACATCATATGTCCTCGGATATTATTTTTATGATCTTTGGTAATTTGCATGGTTTTTTATACAATTTATACAATTTATACAATTTTTTATAATCCTGAGCCAAACCTATATCAACAGAAAAAAATCATATTAGAATGTAATCGCTGATCAGATGTAAAATAGACACTGATCAGTTTTAATCTTTGATTGGCTGGTGACCAAGATGCAAAGGGCAAAACTCTTCCGCCAACTGCTGGAAAAGCCCGGTCTCCTTCTGAGACCCTGCGGCTATGACGCTCTCTCTGCTATTATGATCGAAAGAGCAGGATTCAAGCTGATGGGAACATCAGGTTACGCTATCTCTGCATCGGCAATAGGGCAGCCGGACCTGGGGCTGATCAGCTTCGGGGAGCTGCTGGAGCAGGCGAAAAATATCGTTAATAGCGTATCCATACCGGTCGACGTTGACGCTGACACGGGATACGGAAACGCTCTGAATGCCTATTGGACTGCCAAGAATTTCATATGGATCGATGCGGCAGGCATAAGAATCGAGGACCAGACCTGGCCCAAGCGCTGCGGGCACATGAGCGGGAAGACCATAATCTCCAAGGAAGAGATGGTCTCCAAGATCGCCGCCCTGATCAGAGCGAGAGAGGAGGAAGGCTCAGATCTGGTCATTGGAGCGAGAACCGATTCCAGGGCGATAGAAGGATTCGACAAGACCATCGAACGTGTTGTTGCCTATGCCAAAGCCGGGGCTGATTATGTTTACGTTGAATGCCCGCAGTCAATCCCGGAGGTCGAGCATCTTGTCAAGGCGATAGAAATTCCTCTGGCCTTCAACCTGATTCCCGGAGGCAAGACCCCTAAATTCGCCCTCTCAGAGCTCGAGAGGATCGGCGTAAAATACGTTTCCATTCCCATGGTCTGCCTCTATCCAGCCGTTAGAGCCATGCAGGAATCCCTTCAGGCATTGAAGAATTGGAATCTGGAAAAGGTCGGCGAACTGGGCATAAACTGGTCTGAATTCAATGAGCTGATTGGTGTGAAAAAGTGGAGACAATTGGAGAAGGAATTCGGCTCGGCAAATCCCTGAACCAGAGTTTTGCGTGAATCAAATGATCCTTCGAATATGATGGCCCAAATCATGGCTCAAATTGAGCCCGGTTCTGTCAGCCCAACAGCTTCAAGGCCCATTGGGGATGATGATTGGATCCAATGAATGCCAATACGTCTTCAGATCCAAAAGCCAATAGAGCCAACGCCAAAGATAATCCCAAAAACGAAATACATAACGACCAGAACCGTTCAATTCTGCAGGAAATCGCCCGCAAAGCGCTGATCATGCGAGGGTTGCTCCCTGAATCCTCCCCTCAGGCCCTGGCCGAGCTTGACCGGATCAATGAGCCGGCGAAAATCAGCCAGGCAGGACAGCTCCGGGACCTGAGGGATCTGCTCTGGGCTTCCATCGACAATGACGACTCTGAGGACCTGGATCAGCTAACGGTTGCCGATTCCCTCTCGCAGGGCAGGACGAGGGTCCGCGTTGCCGTGGCAGATGTGGACTCTCTGGTCAGGAAGAACTCAGCAATCGACCAGGATGCGGCACACAACACAACCTCGATCTACACCGCAGGCCAGATCTTTCCCATGCTGCCGCTGAAGCTGTCTACCAACCTGACCTCCCTCAGCCTCAACGAGGACCGCCTTGCCATAATCGTGGAGATGATAATCGGCCCGGATGGCTCCTTGCTGGAGTCGGATGTCTACCGGGCGGCGGTCCGCAACCATGCGAAGCTAGCCTATAACAGCGTGGGCGCATGGCTGGAAGGCCGGGGCCCGGAGCCAGAGGCGGCGGCTGCCGTTGCCGGGCTGGCAGAGAACCTGCGTCTTCAGGATCAGGCTGCCCAGAATATGAAGAGCCTGCGCCATGCCCAGGGGGCCCTCAGCCTGGAGACCATTGAAGCGAAACCGGTATTCGAAGGAGACAGGATCAGCGGCCTTTTAGTTGAGGAGAAGAACCGGGCCAAGGAGATCATCGAAGACTTCATGGTTGCTGCCAATGGTGTTACCGTTCGCTATCTTTCTGAAAGAAATATTCCCTCCCTCCGCCGGGTGGTGCGCACTCCTAGAAGATGGGACCGAATTGTCCAGATTGCTGCCGAGCACGCCTTCAAGCTGCCCAAAAGCCCCAGCCCCAGAAAGCTGGAGATATTTCTTACTATGATGAAAAAGGCCGATCCGCTGCGCTTCCCTGATCTTTCTCTGGCGGTTATCAAGCTGCTTGGAAATGGCGAATACGTGGCCGAGCTGCCTGGAGAGGAGGCTACTGGACACTTCGCCCTGGCAGTCAAGGACTACACCCACTCCACCGCCCCAAACCGCCGCTTTCCCGACCTGATCACGCAGCGCCAGCTCAAAGCTGCCATTCTAGGCAATCCCATGCCCTACAGCCTGGATGAACTGGAGGCACAGGCAGAGAACTGCACGAAAAAAGAGGACGAAGTGGTCAAGGTGGAGCGACAGATGAGCAAATCGGCAGCGGCACTTCTGCTCGAGTCCAGGATCGGAGAGCGGTTTGATGCCATGGTCACCGGAGCATCTGAGAAAGGGACCTGGGTCAGGCTCCTGGACATTCCAGTAGAGGGGATGCTCAAGAGCGGGAGCCGGGGCCTTGACGTGGGAGATCAGGTGACAGTTGAGCTGGACTCAGTTGATGTGGAGCAGGGGTTCATCGATTTCGTCAGAAGGTAGAATTTCGCAGAGCGGCGAAATTTCAGGAGACAGAAGAATCTAGAGAGGCAGCAGAAATTCATGAAACCATAGAATTTCAAGATACCGCACAATCAAAAGGATTAATAATGAACAAGTCGGCAATCTGATGAGGAGATTATTATGTCCAGATCATTGCTGACTGTCGTCCTGTTCTTTGTGGCGGTCTTATCATCAGCCGCCGGCCAGCAGGCTGATGCCAATGAACCGAATAACGAGATTGGTGATGCCACCGACCTGAGTTCCAGCCAATCGGCAAGCTCCAGCATCTACCCGGCAGGAGATACAGATTTCTATATGATCTTTGTGGAAAGCCAGGGGATACTGCAAGCCCAGCTCTCCAATGTGCCGGCAGAGATGAAAGGCAGAATCGATTTCTACGGCAGGAACCACGAGTGGATAACCAGGAAGGATGCAGAGAACCCGGGCGAGGGCGTCGTCCTGACAGTCGATATCGGAAAACCGGGATGGTACTACTTTGCGGTCGGGGATCTCAATGGCGGCTCCTACGGATCTGATTATTCCCTGACGCTATCATTTGAGCCGGTTATTGATGAGGAGCCCAATGGCGAGATTGGAGACGCAACCGAAGTCCAGCCGGCGGAGACAGTCGACGCTTACACCTTCCCGGCGGGCGACGTGGATTTCTACAAGATATTTCTCAATAGCTCCGGCATCCTGAAGGCATCCCTCTCAAATGTCCCTGCGGCCATTGCAGGCAGCATGAAAGGCCGAATAGATCTATACGGCAAGAATATGAACTGGATAACCAGGAAAGACGCGGAAAACCCCGGAGATGATGTCGTCCTGACCATTGACATTGGCACCCCCGGATGGTATTATCTGGGCGTGGGCGATCTCAATGGCGGGTCCTACAACTCGACATATGAATTCCTGGCAACCTTCGAGCCGGTGGTGGATGTGGAACCGGATAACGAGATAGCCGATGCGACCGATATACAGAAGGGCAGCGATATCAAGGGATTCATCTTCCCGGCTGGCGATGTGGACTTCTACAAGATCTACATCGATGCGCCCGGACCGCTCCAGGCGTCCCTAAATAACGTTCCCAAATCCACCAAGGCCAGCATGAAGGGCCGTATTGACTTCTATGGCAAGAACTACAACTGGATAACCAGAATGGATGCCGAAAAGCCTGGCGATAGCGTTCTGCTGAAGGTGGACATCGGCAAGGCCGGATGGTATTACTTCGGCATCGGCGATCTCAACGGCGGATCGTATGATATGCAATATTCCTTCAGCGTGACCTGAAAGGCGTGGAGGAATGATGAATCGTCGGTTCGGCTTGATGGTTGAGCTTATGGCGGAACCACTGGCCGGACGGCAGATATTTTGCCCGGCCAATTGGGAAGCTGCATTGCAGCCGGCTTTCCTGATCCGGCTCTTTTTAGAAACCTTTCAAGCAATAGCATTATAAACAGCAGTTACATAAGAGGTGCTCTTGTTACATAAGAGGCGTTCTTGATACCTAAATCAATCGTCAAATCACTGGCGCGCCAGAACATCTCTGTGCTCATTGAGATAAAAGAGCACATAGAGCACCTCATCACAGAGATGAACAAGCCACTTCAGCCGGACGAGCTGCCGAATAGCAGGGAGGTGCTGGAGGTGCGCACCGGAGGATCGACCACCTACCGCCTGGAGAGAGTCTCCTGCGGCAAGAACTGCAAGGGATGTCCGCATGGCCCTTACTGGTACGGCTACTGGCGAGAGGGAAAGAAGACGCGCTCCAAGTACATCGGCAAGAACTTGCCGGTAACGGAAACCAAAATGGTGAAGCAGCATGACAGGTAATACAGGCAATAATAAAGCAATCAGTATATTTATCATCTTGATGGCGGCAGCCCTGCTCTCCGGGTGCATCTCCCAGGATGACGCATCAGCTCCGGCCCAACCCGGCAATGCTTCCCACAAGATCATAGTGGCGGCGACCATTTCCCCGCTGGGTGATTTTGTGAAGGCGGTCGGGGGCGATAAGGTGTCCGTCACCGTGGTCGTCCCGCCCGGTGCCGAGCCCCATACCTTCGAGCCCACCCCTTCTCTGATGGTCGACCTGTCCAGGGCGGACTTATATATTATGAACGGCGCAGGTCTTGAATACTGGATAGACAGGCTGCTGGAGACCAATAAAAATATGACCGTTTTGGACAGCTCGGATGGAATTACTCTCCTCGCCGAAAGCAAGGAGGAAATAGATCCACACATCTGGCTATCTCTGCGAAATGCCGCTATCCAGGTGGAAAACATCTGCCGGGGCCTGACTGAGATCGATCCGCAAAATAAGGATTTTTATGCCCGAAACCGGGACGATTATCTGCAGAAGCTCAGGGCTCTTGATGAGAAGCTGAACGGAACATTTGCCGGCAAGGAGAACAAGATATTCATTGTGCATCACCCTGCATGGACCTATTTTGCCAGGGACTATGGCCTCAATCAGGTGCCGCTCATGGAAAACGAAAAAGAGCCCGGACCCAAGTACCTGGGCGAGGTGATAGAGATCGCCAGGAAGAATAATATTACTGCCCTATTTGTGGAGCCGCAGTACAATCCAAAGGCTGCGGAGGCAATTGCCCAGGAGATGAATGCCAGAATCGTCACCATTGATCCTCTGGCCGGCAACTACCTGGACAACATGATAAATGCGAGCCAGGAGATCGCCCTGAGCCTAACATGAGCGAAAAGATACTCTCCATAAGGGACCTCTGGGTCTACAGGGCAGAGCATGCCGTACTGGAGGACATAAACCTGGAGCTGGAAGCAGGCGACTT